>JAUVRV010000124.1 GCA_030597435.1 Gemmatimonadales bacterium
TACCCCGGGACCTGCACGAGGCCCTGGACTGCCTGGAGAAGAACAAGGTCATCCGAGAGGCCCTGGGGGGTCACATCTACGGGCGGTTCACGGAGGCCAAGCGTCGGGAGTGGCTGGAGTACTCCGCAATGGTCAGTTCCTGGGAGGGCGAGAGGTACCTCGGTAGTTATTGAGGGATCGGTTCTGAACGCGGCAACCGAGCAGTGGGACCACGCACCCCGGCACCGCTACCTGCGGTGCCGGGGTGTTCCTCTTAGGTTTGTGTCCGGCCGTCACATGTTACGCACCGCACTCGGACTGATACTGGGAATCGGCTTGCCGCTGACCGCGTTCGCTCAAGAAGGCGCTCGCCGGCAGCCCCCTGTAATCGATACCATCATTGTGATAACGCAGGACGTATACGGCACCGGTGAGTCGGCTAACTTCCTGACCCGTATCGCCAACGCCGTGCACGTCAAGACCCGTTCGTCGGTGGTTCGGCGCGAGCTGCTGTTTGCTGTAGGCGAACCGTTGGATTCCGCTCTCGTGGCCGAAACAGCGCGCAACCTCCGGGCACTGGGTCTGTTCCGGGACGTACGGATCGACACCGTCCGAGTGAATGGGCGTCTGGCCGCGGTTGTCGAGACCGCCGATGGGTGGACGACCCAACTCCAACTCAACATGAGATTCACGGCGGGAACGTTCACCTGGGGCGCCGGTCTGATCGAGCGCAACTTCCTCGGCACTGCCACCGTCGCTGGGATTACTTACCGAAAGGAACCGGATCGAACGGCATTCACGATCTTGGGATCTAGCGAACGCGCCCTCGGGAGTCGAGTCGCCGTGCGTGGCTTGTTCGATAACCTGAGCGACGGCACACGTGGTGCGTGGGGCGTGGGGATTCCCTACCGTGCGTTCGTTGACAGACGCTCATTTGTATACGACGGCTACGCCGGTGACGAACGCGTGCTCCAATACCGAGACGGAGTGGTCAGCGACACACTGCAGCGACGCTCATTCATCCAGGCAGGACAGATTTCAACGGCGCCGGTGGCGGAGACCAGCCACTACTTGAGATTGGGCCTGGCCGGGCAGATCCGGAGAGAGGAGTATATAGCGGGTCGCGATACTGCCAGTCTGGTGCCGGACACTCTCACCGCTGCGGTCGGAGCTTTTGCAGAGTGGGCCCAGGCCAGATTCAGGATCGTGACCCACTACAACGGGTTCGCGCGCGAGTTCGATCTCGACTTGAGCAGTCGGATTTTCCTGTCGACTTGGGTGGCACCGAGCGCGTTCGGTTATGAACGAACGGGGCTCGGTGCCGCTCTTGATCTGCAGACGGGGATATCATTCGGTCCCAACTTTGCCCTGCTCGAGGGCAGGGCAAACGGGCTATTCACCTCGGCTGGCCTCGATTCCGGGCGGGTGTGGGTGGGCCTCACTCTAGCGGCACGGCCAATCCCGAAAAACGCCACCGTGTTCCATTTCGAGGCCGGGGCTCAGGAGAACACGCCGCCAGGAACGGAATTCGATCTCGGACACGGTGCCGGACCGCGGCTCTTCGGCCCTTTTGCCTTTACGGGTACGCGAGCAATATGGGGAGCACTGGAGCACCGCGCGTTCTTGATCGACGAGATCCTGGGACTGCTTGGGATCGGCGTCGCGGCTTTCGTGGATTATGGAGGTGCCTGGTACACCGATCAATCGGCGCGGTTGGGCGGCGATATCGGTGTCGGTCTCAGGATTGGGGCAACACGAGCAACGGGGCCGAGCGTGGGACGAATAGACTTCGGCTACAGGTTCGGCGATGGTACCGAAGGTAAGCGGTGGGCCATGAGCTTCGGCCAGGGGTTTGCTTTTTAGAGAAGATTAGGAGGGGAAGAGGGGGAAGGAGGGGAAGGAGATGCGAAGTTCCTGATATCAACTTATTAGAGCGAGTCGAGTGAGATGGTAGAGAATAACCTGAAGCGCCACCCGATGGGGCAGTACGAGTTCCTCCTCTTTGCGATGTTGACGGTCGTCATCGTGAGGCCGGTGTTAGAAGATGGGATCTTCGGACTCTTGACCTTGAACGTAATGACTTCGGCAATCCTCATTAGCAGTGCGTACGCGGTCAGCGGCCAACGCAAGACACTCAGGGTGAGTCTGTTCCTGCTGGTGCCGGCCTTGATCACTTCTTGGTCTACGATCTTTCTCAGTGAGCTGTGGCCCATGGTGATCTCGAGGGTACTGGTGCTCACTTTTGTGAGCTACATCTTGGGTGTGATAGCGTTAGACGTACTGTCGGAGAAAAATGTCACGCGGGACACAATTTTTGGATCGGCCTGCGTGTACCTGCTTATGGGCTTCGCCTTTGGCGACATCTACATGCTGTTCCAGATCATCGAGCCTCAGTCGTTTGGACAGGCGATCGATGTCGCGCCTGTCGGAGGCGAGGTGAAGGTTGCCTCCGAGTTGAACTACTTCAGTTTCGTCACACTCACAACGTTGGGATACGGTGACATGACTCCCAAGACAGGGATGGTGCGGGGCATAGCGACCCTCGAGGCGATGCTGGGGCAGTTCTACCTGACGGTGCTTGTGGCCAGGCTGGTGGGCTTACACCTGGCAGGATCAAAACTCACGACTGAGTGATCGAGTCATGTCGGACTTGGTGGGTGCGGCTGCTCCTCCGATGTCACCTGATTATTCGAGGGGAATACTGCACCGACGTTTCGAACTGCTCTCCTTCACGCAGTACCACCAATGTAATCGGGGATCCCGGTCGGAGGTTACTGAGCTGCGCGTCAATCTGGTCCAGAGCCTCTTCGGTTCCGTCTACGCGAACGCCTTGAATTGACAGGATGATGTCTCCACCCAGGATGAGCTTTCTTTCACTTCCGGGAACGGGCAGCGCAAACGTTCCACCTTTGAGGCCCAACCTCTCGCCCACCGATCCCTGAGCGACTCGCTGCACGAGCATTCCCGTGTGTGGGGCCGGCACGTTTAGAATCTTCCCGAGATCCTCGGTCAGGTTGAAGAAATCCACGCCTGACCACAGCGGGGGTCGCTCGAGCAGTATCTCTCGGGCCACGTTCGACGTGATCACAAAACCCAGGCCTGTGAACCCGCCTGTCTGAGAGATAATGTGGCTGACGACTCCGATTACCTCACCATTCATGTTGAACATGGGGCCGCCGGAGTTGCCCTGATTGATGGCGGCGTCAGTCTGTAGTAGCTCGGCGTTGAACAATCCACCCACGGTCCTGCGCGATTGCCTTCTGGCACTAACGTGACCCACGGTCAACGTGTGGCTAACCCCAAGTGGTGCGCCGATGATGAATACCTCGTCACCTACCTCAACCAGGTCCGAGTCTCCGAGACGGACCGGAACCACTCCGGTTGGTCGACTCTCGAGCTGCAGCAGCGCCACATCGGCCGAAGGATTAGACGACACCACACTTGCGCGTATCCGTTCTCCGTTCGCGAACTCGACCACGACCCTGTCGGCCGCCTGCACAACGTGAGCGGCCGTGATGACCTCTCCATTATCCGAAAAGAGGAAGCCGGATCCGATGCCACCGACACTGACGAGCTGATCTGGGGCCTCCTCCACTACGGTCCGCTCGGCTGTATAGATGACAGCCACTGCCGGATTCACCCGCTTGAACAACTCACCTAGCGTCTGGGCTCCGGCCTGTCCAACCGACAAGGCAAGCAGGGTCGTGGTGAACAGGCCAACTCGACGAACGTGCATTCCTTCCCTCCATTCTTCTTTCACCAGCGTGCCGATGGGGCCGTTGCAGCCGCAAGGCTCCTGTAGGTTAGAATGCTGCACGTCAGAGTCAAGCTTCTGTTTGGCCTGGAGCTGGGCTTGCTACCAACGAGAGTCCCGCACTTTCCTGATTCATGGATGGTGATCATCTTGTCGATACAGTAATTGATCCCGTGTTTGCTGTATCCACTTGGCACCCTCCCGACACGAGCCGGTGGGAGACCCCAGATGCAGGACGACCGCAAGACCAAAGCACAACTGATAGCGGAGCTGGCAGCACTACGAAGCCGGGTCGCAGCACTCGAGGCGTCTTCCAGGGCATCTGAAGCAGCGCCTCTGCAGGAGCATGCGAGTGAGCTTCGGTTTCGCCGCCTGATCGAAAACGCTTGGGAGGTGGTGGTTTTGGTCAGCCAAGAAGGTGAAATCACGTTTGCCAGCCAGGCGGCCGTGCGCGTGCTTGGCCACTCGGTCGACGAATATATGGGGCGCAACGTTTTTGATTTATTACACCGGGATGACATTCCCAAAGTTCGCGAGGCCTTCGAACAGCTCATCAGAGATCCTTCCCGAACCACCACGGTAGCGGCCCGTGCCTGTCACAAGGACGGGTCATGGAGATGGTTGGAGGTGGTAGCTACGCCCCTGCTGCATGATCCTTCCGTCGGGGCCATAGTCGCCAACTACCGCGACGTGACCGAACATGTCAATGCATTGAGAGCACTGCGTGAGAGTGAAACGCGCTTGAGGACAGTAATATCGAGCGCGCCTCTGGTTCTATTTGCGATCGACAGTAAGGGTACGTTCACACTCTCGGAGGGGAGGGGACTCGCCGCCTTGGGGCTCAAGCCAGGACAGGTCGTGGGACAATCGGTGTTCGAGGTATACAAGGGTGTCCCGCGCATGCTGGACATGATCCGGCAGGCACTGCGAGGTGAGAGCCTGCATCGAACGGTCGATGTCGAGGAGCTGAGTTGGGACGTCCGATACATTCCCGTCCGCGATGAGAGTGGCAACGTAGACGGTGTCATCGGGGTTGCTACGGACATAACGGTACACAGACGTATGGAGGAAGCCCTCAGTGTGGAGCGAGCGTACCTGGACGAACTATTCGAGAGTTCTCCGGAAGCTGTCGTCCTGGTTGATAACGAGAACCGGATTCTCCGGCTGAACCGGGAGTTTACCACATTATTCGGATACACTGTTGACGACGCCCTCGGTCAATCGGTCGATATGTTGCTTGCGCCGGAGTCCCTTCATGACGAAGCCGTCCAGATCACGAACCAGGTAGCTTCCGGCGATCGCGTCGCCGTCGAGACAGTGCGCAAGACCCGCGACGGTACCCTGGTGTATGTCTCGATTCTGGGGGCACCGATAACCACGATCGGAGGTCAGGTCGCGGTATATGGCATCTACCGCGACATCTCACAGCGTAAGCGTGCCGAAGAGGCCCTGCGTCGTTCCGAAGCCAACTACCGTGGCTTGGTCGAGAACGCCACTCACGGGATCTATCGGTCCAGCCCTGACGGCAGGTTCCTGATGGTGAATCCCGCCCTGGTGACAATGCTCGGTTACAAAACCGCCGATGAACTGATGTCCGTCGACATTGGGCGTGACGTGTACTTGCACCCTGAAGATCGGCAACAGGCAGTCGAGAGATACCGTCTGATGGGTCGGTATGACGCGATGGAGGTGGATTGGAAACGCAAGGATGGTACACCCATCGCGGTGTGGCTCAGTGGCAGACCGGTGAAAGACGGCGCGGGAAACGTGCAGTACTATGAGATGATTGCAGAAGATGTGACTGAGAGGCGAATGCTGGAGGACCAGCTGAGGCAGGTCCAGAAGATGGAGGCCATAGGTCAACTCACTGGTGGCATCGCTCACGACTTCAACAACCTGTTGACCGTCATCTCTGCCAACGCCGAGATCGTGGCGGAGTCGTTACCGGAGGACCTCGCTGAGCTGCGCGGCGATGTAGAGGATCTCCTGACTGCTGCACAGCGAGGAACGGCCCTGGTCAAGAAGCTCCTCGGTTTTGGCAGACGGGCCATGTTGGATCTTCACCTTGTGGATGTGGCGACACTGGTGGCCGACACCGCGGCGATGGTGCGGAGAATCGTGCCAGAGAACATCGAAATAGACCTGGTTCCATCTGGTCCGGTCAGCAGTGTCAGGGTTGATCCGGTGGCCATGGAGCAGATTCTCCTCAACCTGGCTACCAATTCCCGTGATGCTATGCCCGATGGCGGCACGCTGCGATTCGAGCTTGCGGACGAGCGTGTTGACGAGGACTTCAGCATGAGTCACCCAGGGCTCGCGCCGGGTCGGTACGTTTGTGTGACGGTCTCCGACACAGGTATAGGAATGAGTACCGACACCAAGGAACATATTTTCGAGCCCTTCTTCACCAAGAAGCCACATGGGCTCGGCACAGGACTTGGCATGGCAATGGTATATGGCTTGGTGAAACAACTGTCCGGTTACGTCGATGTAGTGAGTGAACCTCATGTAGGAACCGCCGTGCGATTGTATTTCCCGGTGTACGAGACCCTGGCCCCAGCGGAAACCGTGCACGGTGACTCGGAAGAGGCAGTCGGAGGCCATGAGACCATACTGGTTGTCGAGGACGAGGAGGCGATTCGTCGAACAATCAAGCGCGCCTTGGAGGGGCAGGGTTACACGGTTCTGCTTGCCGCAAACGGTGAAGCGGCGTTGCAGATACTCCAGGAGCGCGACTACGGAGTCGACCTGGTGGTTTCTGACCTGATTATGCCGAAGCTGGGCGGCCGCCAACTGTATGAAGCCTTGGAGCAGGACGGCAATCACATACGATTCTTGTTTACCAGCGGTTACTCGACCACAGAAGTCGGGCGGAGTGGCAGCCTCTCCTCGAGCGTCCCACTGCTTCTCAAACCGTGGACACTGGGTGATCTTTTTACCCGCGTTCGCGAGGTGTTGGACAAGGCCTGACTGGCATCCCACGGCAGCAATTGGGCACTGCTCTACGCAGCAACAAGTGGCTTCCTCGAGATAGCGCACGGTATCAAGTCTCTCTCGTGCAGCTCGCGCATTGCGAGGAGTTCACGGCTCAGGGGTTTTCCATGACCGACAGCGACAAGAGCAAGCAGCAATTGATGCAAGAACTGCGGGTGCAACAGGCCCGGCTAGTGGATCTCGAGGCTCAGGTTGAGCGCACCACCTGCGCCTTGCACGACAGCGAGGAGCGTTTTCAACTGCTGTTGGAAGCGTCGTTCGAAGGAATCGTGATCCACGACAAAGGCACGATCGTGCTGGCGAACGCTCTGTTCGCCAAGACGTTGGGTTACGACGTGTCGGAAGTGATCGGCATGCAGGCAACTGACTTCACGGCTCCCGAATCTCACGAGACGGTCACTCGGCAGATTAGGACACGATCCGAAGAGAAGGCGGAGGTGATCGGCAAGCGACGCGACGGGTCTGCATTGATGTGCGAGATCCGTGGCCGCGCAATTCAATACGCCGGCAAAGAGGCCCGCATGGTCGCCCTGCGAGACGTTTTGGACCGTTGGAAGGCAGAACAGGCGCGGGAGAATCTTCA
>JAUVRV010000255.1 GCA_030597435.1 Gemmatimonadales bacterium
CACGTCCGTCCAACCGGTGAACCGATTCTCTTTGTTCCAGACGCTCTCACCGTGTCTGAGTAGAACTATGCGCTTCATGTCCCGTTATCCCGGTATCCCGTTAACCCGTTGTCCCGGCCCCACCCTCTCCCACCGTCTTCGCCCGTCTTGGTCCGTCTTTGTTCCTAACTGCAACTCAAACTACTGCAACTTTCTCACCATTCACTGCGTCTAACTTGATGTAATTAGAGACGCCGATCGCGGCGAAACCACGTCAGTAAAGTAGTCGTAGAGAGCCATAAGCAGTACAGCCCAGCAAAGGTCGGGAGGGACCGATGCAAGCATCCGTTACGAGAGCGGGGAGGGGTCTTTGTCGCCGAATCGGGGCATTGGCATCCATTTGCCTGGGACTGGCGCTCATAGGAACGCCCACCTCAGCTCAACAGAAATCGGTCGCGAGCGCCGGTAACGCAGCCGAGGCACCCAAGCCCGCCTTCGCCTTGGCCGTGAGGGCTGAACCGGATGCTCCCAACATCGACGGTGACCTGAGCGACGAGGTCTGGCAGCTGGCCCCACCGATCACCGACTTCACTCAGCGGGATCCCAACGAAGGTGAACCGGCAACTGAGCCAACCGAGGCCCGCGTGCTGTTCACCGATAAGGCCATTTTCGTGGCTATCCGTGCCTGGGACTCGAGCCCGGACGAGATCTCGGCGCAGTTGACCAGGCGTGACGAGGACTCACCGTCGGACTGGGTCGGTATCGGGATCGACTCGTACCACGACCGGCGCACCGCCTACTTCTTCCTGGTCAATCCGGCTGGGGTGAAGCAGGACGTCTATCTGTTCGACGACACCAACGAGGACGATTCCTGGGACGCGGTTTGGGAAGTCGCGACACGGCGCGATGAGCATGGCTGGACGGCCGAGTTTCGGATCCCCTTCAGTCAATTGAAGTTCTCCCAGGCGGAGCGACACACCTTCGGGTTCAACGTCTATCGACGCATCAACCGCCTCAATGAAGAACAGTATTGGCGCCTGCCACCCAAGTCGGAATCGGGTGTCGTATCCCAGTTCGGCGAGCTAGAGGGGATCGAGGGCATCGATCCTCCACGTCGTCTCGAGATTATCCCCTACACAGCGGCCACTGCGGAGTTTGTCCCCGCACAGCCAGGCAATCCGTTCCAAGACGGAAGGAACGGGAGCATGTCGCTCGGCGGAGACCTCTACTATGGACTGACATCCAACCTCACACTCTCGGCCACGGTCAATCCGGATTTCGGGCAGGTAGAGGCGGATCCAGCAATCGTCAATCTCTCGGCGTTTGAGACGTTCTTCCCGGAGCAGCGTCCCTTCTTCAACGAGGGGCTGGATGTCTTCCGCTTCGGGATCGGTGTGGGAGACGGTGACGGATCAGCTGAGTCACTGTTCTATACTCGACGCATCGGCCGCGCACCGCAGGGCCAGGCGAATCCGAGAGGCGGTTACGTGGACCCGGTCAATCAGACCACGATCTACACCGCGGCCAAGATCTCGGGTAAGACGCCCAGCGGTTGGACCACCGGTTTCACTGGAGCGATTACAGCCGAAGAGAGAGCCTCCGTAGTCGATTCCCTCGGCGCCCGGCATGCGGACGTCGTCGAACCAGCCACCGGTTATGCGGTCGGAACCATCGCACGCGATTTCCGGGACGGCCTCACCAAGATCGGCCTCTTCGGTACCGCCACGGTGAGATCGCTGCCGGACAACCTCAATTGGCTGCGCAACCAGGCCTACGCTGTGGCCACCAACTGGAGTCACCGTTTTGGCAATGACACCTACTCTTTCAGCGGTTGGTTCGGTGGCAGCCATGTAACCGGCTCCGAAGCGGCCATTGCTCTCACACAGCGGTCTTCCGCCCGGTTCTATCAGCGGCCCGACAACGACCATGTCACCTACGATCCGACGCGCACCTCGTTGACCGGGTACGCGGGTCAACTATCGATCGGCAAGCACGCAGGCAACTGGCGGTTCTCTGGTGGTCTCGATACGCGCTCGCCGGGATACGAGGTGAACGACCTCGGCTTCCAGCGCGATGCCGATCGCACTATCCAGTGGTCCTGGCTCAGCCGTCGCTGGCTCCAGCCAGGCAAGGTATTCCGCCGGTTCCAAGTGAACTTCAATCAGTGGTCGGTCTTCAACTACGGGTGGGACAACACCGGTTTCGGTCTCAACCTCAACTCCAACTTCACGCTGAAGAACTACTGGGGCGGGTTCTTCGGTGCGAACCGGGAGTTGGGCGCACTTTCCACCGGCGCCTTGCGCGGTGGCCCTGCGATCCTGCGGCCTGCCGGATTCAACACGTGGATCGGTTTCTTCTCGGATGAACGCAAGCCAATCCGGCTGTTCGCCAACGGCTGGGTCTATACGGAGGACGAGAGTGACGGCTGGGCATACGGCTTGTCGACCACCATTTCGTGGCGCGCGGCCAGCAACCTGTTCTTGAGTGTCTCGCCCAACATGAACCGGCAGCACGATGCCTGGCAATACTTGCGCACGGCCGATGCCCTGGGACAGACACAGTACATGTTCGGCCAGCTGGCACAAACGACTGTCTCGTCCAGGTTCCGGAGCAACCTGACATTCACCCCGACGTTGTCGTTGCAGCTCTACTGGGAGCCGTTTGTCTCCTCGGGCAACTACGTAGCGTACGAGCGCGTGATCAACCCGCGTGCAGATCACTTCAACGACCGCTTTGAGGTGTTTGCGGACGAGCAAGTCATCGAGGACGACGGTAACATCGCCATCGACATCGATGGCAACGGCGAAGCGGATGTCGCACTGGGCAATCCAAACTTCACGTTTCTCTCGTTCCGATCGAATGCCGTGCTGCGGTGGGAGTACCGACCCGGATCGACTCTCTTCCTGGTGTGGCAGCACGGGCGCACCGGCTTCAGCAACACCGGAGAGTTCAACCTCGGTCAGGGTGTCAGCGACCTGGTCAACGCCGAATCGGCGAACATGTTCGTCGTCAAGTTCACCTACTGGCTGGGACGATAGTTCCCAAGGTCAAGAGTAGACGAAGCGAAGCGAGAAGTGGACGAGGGGTGCTCAGACGCCCCTCGTCTCTTTTTTGCCCAATCTCTGGGGGTATTTGCCTCGGAGCGCACTGCCGCATCACAGCTCCAACACGTCGAGGCGGTGGACCTACGCGTCAAAGCCGCTAGAATCGTACAGTTCCATTTGCGGCAAAACGACCTCGGGCCCCCGGATGATGAGATCAGCAACACTATCGACGCTCTGCTTCGGACTGCTCCTGCCGGCTACTCCACTGGCCAGCCAGCAGGCAGACCGGCCCGTTGTGTCCGCTCTGAGAATCAATCCGGATTCTGACTACGTGTTCGTCGACGGCGCACTCAACGAGCCCGTTTGGCAGCGTGTCGCGGCCGCCGCCGGCTTTCGTCAAAGGGAGCCCAACGAAGGTGCACCGGCTACCGAGGCCACGGAGGTCCGCATTCTGTACGACGCGAACACGCTGTACGTGGGTGTTGTCGCGTACGACAGTCGGCCCGACGCCATCATCGCGCGTATCCTGCAGCGTGACAAGCTGATGGTACTCGATGAGTTCTCAGGTTCGCCCCAGTTCGCCGGCGACGACGCTGTTGCGATTCTGTTCGACACCTTCCACGACCAACGCAATGCAGTGGTCTTTGCCACCAACCCAAACGGTGCCGAGTTCGAGGCGCTCCTCACCGACGAAGGCCGTGGGTTCAATGTGGATTGGCGTGGCGTGTGGGAGGTAAAGGCTCAGCGAACGGTTGATGGGTGGTCTGCCGAGTTCGCAATACCGCTCAGCACTCTGCGCTACCCAACCGGTGGTGATGGAGCGCTGTGGGGATTCAACGTCTACCGGGTCATCCGCCGCAAGAACGAGGAAGTGCTGTGGAGCGGGTGGACGCGGGGTGAGGGCGGGTTCGAGCGGGTCAGCCAGGCGGGAGACCTCGCAGGACTGACCAACCTGCCGCGCAAAGGACTGAATCTGGATGTGAAGCCATATGTGCTGGGTCGTGCCGAACAGGTACAGGTGGGCTCTAGATTGGAGACCGATCCGGAAGCAGCAATCGGGCTCGACGTCAAGTACGAGGTCCGGCCAGGGTTGGTGCTCGACCTGACGTTGAATACAGATTTCGCGCAGGTCGAGGTGGACGACGAACAGGTCAACCTCACGCGATTCGACCTCTTTTTCCCTGAGAAACGTGAGTTCTTCCTGGAAAACGCCGGGATATTCGAGTTCGGGACCCGGGCCGGCTTCGAGCCACCTCCGTTCTTGCTCTTCTTTTCCCGTCGTATCGGCATATCCGACGACGGTGAGATCCCTCTGATCGGAGGGATACGACTGACCGGTCGAGCGGGCAAGCAAACGATTGGGCTGCTGAACGTCGTGACAAACACCGCATTCGACGCGCCACGCACCAACTTCGCCGTGGCACGGGTCAAGCGCGACGTGGGAACGCGCAACTACATCGGTGCTATGCTCACCGACAGGCGGACCTCGATTGGATCTAACACCGCCGGCGGTGTCGACTTCTCATTTTGGCCCGAGGGCACCCTCAACTTGCAGGGGTTTCTCACAGCTACCAACACCCCGGGGCCGGGCGGAGATGAGATTGCTTATCGCGTCGCGGTCGACCTGCAAGAGGACGTCACCGGATTCAGCGCCCAGTTGATTGGTGTCGGGCCAGAGACGAACGCGGCCATGGGGTTCATTACACGCAAGGACATCAGGCGCGCTGACGGAAATATCCGGGTCACGCCCCGTCCCAAGATCCTCGGACTGCGCAAGGTAGATCTCTTCACATCCGCCGGCCACATAACCCGGATGGACGGCGTCCTGCAGGATTGGTCCTTGGCTGGCGCCATCAGCCCCGAGTGGAACTCGGGTGAGGCCCTGACGGTCTACTACCAGACCGGGTTCAATCGGATCGATGAGGGATTCGAGTTAGGTGAAGACGTCTACGTCCCCGCCGGAGATTACGACCTGTGGCAACTGGCGATCTTCGCCAACACCAGCTTCAACCGGCCGGTGGTGCTGGCAGGAACCGCATTCATACAGGGCGTATACGA
>JAUVRV010000270.1 GCA_030597435.1 Gemmatimonadales bacterium
CCTTCCACGGCGATTGTGAAGATCTACTCGGACGGCTCCATAAACCTGAACATGGGAGCCAGCGACATCGGAACCGGCACCAAGACCGTGATGGCAATGGTGGTAGCCGAGGAACTCGGAATATCACCCGAAGACGTCCAAGTCGAATGGGCCGATACCGGTTCCACTCAGTATGCTACGGCGAGTGGTGGCAGCAAGACCGTGCCTACCGAATCCCCTGCCGTTCGTGCTGCAGCGATCGACGTGAAACGGCAGCTACTCGAATTGGCGGCAGGCGAACTGGAAGTTGATGCGTCGCTCCTCACCCTGGTCGACGGCAAGGTAATCGCCGGTGGTGAATCGCCCAAAGAGACTGAAATAAGCGCTCTTCGCAGCCTACGCCGCCGCGGCAACCTGACCGGGATCGGATACCGCGGACCCAACCCCAGCGGCAAGGCCGTGAATCCGTTTGCAGCTCAGTTCTGCGAAGTCGAGGTCAACACCAGGACAGGTGAAGTGAATATCCTCCGGTTTCTCGGCGCGCACGACAGCGGCCGAGTTCTGAACCTTCTCACCTACAGGAATCAGGTCTTTGGCGGCATCACGATGGGCATCGGATACGGCATGACCGAACAGCGGGTGCTCGATGTGGACCAGACGGGCAAGATGGTGAACAAGAACTGGCACGACTACAAACTGCCTACGGCTTTGGACGTTCCAGCCGATATGACTTGTGTGCCGGTCGACCTCAATGATACCGAAGCGAACACGACGGGCGCCAAGGGAATCGGCGAACCCGCCACCATCCCCACCGCCCCCGCAATCGCTAACGCCATATTCAACGCTACGGGTGTTCGGGTGACAGACTTGCCGATCGATCCCACCAAGCTCGTCAGTGCACTTGCAGCCGCTAGAGGGGAGGACTGAGCCATGTTACCGAACTTCAATTACGTGCGGGCACAATCCCTCGAAGAAGCGCAACAACAACTCTCCACTGACGGAGCCAGATTGTGTGCTGGCGGATCCGATCTGCTGGGTTGCCTGCGGGACGAAGTCTTCGATTGCTCGAAGGTTGTGAGCATAACTGGACTAGACCAGCTAAGAGGAGTCACAAGATCTCGGGATGGCGGCATTAGTATCGGTGCTCTCACTTCCATAGCAGACGTCGCCGCTGATCCGAACATCCAGGAACTGTATCCTGGTCTGGCGCAGGCTGCATCTGAGGTCGCCAGCCCCCAGTTGCGCAATCAGGGCACGATAGGCGGTAACCTCTGTCAGAAGCCACGCTGCTGGTATTACCGCGGCGAGTTCAACTGCCTGCGCAAAGGTGGTAACACCTGCTATGCCATGGTAGGCGAGAACCAATATCACTGTATTCTTGGTGGCTATCGCTGCTACATCGTCCACCCATCTGACATAGCTCCAGCCCTATTGGCGCTCAACGCAACTGTGCATATTGCCGGTCCGCGCGGCGAGAGGACTGTGCCGATTGAGGACTTCCACGTTGCTCCCCGAGACGACGTGCAGAGGGAAACGGCATTGGAAAACAACGAGGTCGTTGTCGCCATCAGTGTTCCTCAACCACCCGCCGGCTTGCGAAGTTCTTACCGCAAGGTGCGGGCACGGGGATCGTGGGATTTCGCACTGGCTGGTGTGGCGCTGGCCCTGACTTTCGATGGTGATCGAGTCAGCGGTGGCCGAGTGGTGTTGAGTGGTGCAGCTCCCGTGCCCTGGCGGTCCCGGGAGGTAGAGAACGTGATATCTGGCAGGAGGATCGATGCGACTCTTGCCCGCGAAGCTGCAGACGCCGCGATGAACGATGCCGCCGCACTCAAGAATAACGGCTACAAGATACCGCTCTTCAAAGGAGTGATAGAGGAGCAACTGCTTGCCATCGCAACCGCTTGACCGGGGCAGCCGGGGGGCCGGCCGGCCCCCCGGTATCACTCACACCATAGAGTTAGAAGAACGTGAATGCCGGTGGCGCCATGCCGTGCTTCCGGAAGTTCGCAACGACCTGGCCTGCCGTCCACATAGTATGTGTGTGGATCTCGTCCCAGATCTGCCACGTGGGAATCTCCATCATCCCGAAGAAGTTGACGACTACGAGGCGGTCCTCATCACTCTGAGCCTCAAACGCTCCGACGGCGTAATCATATGCGGCGTTGATGAAACTCTTGAGGCCTGCCCTGCTATTCAGGGCGACGGACGTATCTGGTAACGAAGGTTGCCCCTCCCCCATGTAACGACCGGCAATCATGGGTACCGCACCCGCGGCGTGGTGCAACTGTTGGGCGAAACCTCGCTGTTCCGGTGTGGCCTTGTCACGGTAGAGCGACTCAGGCATTGAGTCGGCCATCGCCAGCAGTGTCGTTCGCTCCAGCTCCAGCTTCTTCAGTTGGGATCCCCGTACATCCTCGCCGGCTGTCCCTTGTGCCGTTAGCCCTGCAGCCGTGAACAGCAGCAATACCAACGCCTTGATAGTACGCATAGTTCTCCTCCAAGTAGTGCTGGTTGAGAGGTTCGATCCAATGCCCTAGGTCTACACCGACAGCCGATTTGAGTTCAATGTGACGTGGTCCGTCTTATGATGGACGGCCACAAAACACTGCACTCCCGCAGGCATGAGATCGGTTGGATCCAAATGTCTATCATCTACTCGCCCGGCAGCTCCTGCTGCAACGCAGCCGCCAGACGAATCGTCACTTCCTCGGGGAGAATCAACCTGGCCACCGGCTGTATCTCAGAAACTGCCGTAGGCTCACTCGCTTCGCGGGCGATCGGGACACGAGATTGGCCGAAAGTCAAATGGTAATGCCGGTCGACTCTGGTGAGTTGCACGTGATCGGCGAATCGCGGCTCCAGCTGAGTTACTGCCACCCAATAGGTGTGAGACCGCGTCTCCTGCCGACGGTTGACCCGTAGCATGCTATCATGCCCCAGCGAATAGTATGTCTCATCACGCGCCGGAGTATCATCAGTGTGCTGTCCGGTAGAATCGTCCAGCTCCCTACGCCGAGTTCCTGGCTCTTCTGACATCACATCCTCCTAGCTGGCGACGCATTCGGTCGGACCACCTCAATATGGGCTGATCTGCAGTTCTGACGGGCGTGAATCTCAACCTGCTAAGCTAGGGGCAGTAGTGGCGATCGGCTAGCTCCTTGATCGCCACTATCACCAGGCGATTCCGTAATCGTCACCATGGTGACTCGACCCACCCCACATGCTGTTGTGTACCCAATCGAAGAAGATCGCGTTGATCGGTCCCGATGTCCTGGAACCGAAGTTCAGGTCGTATCCCATGGCTTCCAGCTCAGCCCTTACCCACGGCGGCACCGATTCGTTCAAGGTGAGTCTACCGGACCGCATGCCGTGATCACCGAACGAGCTGCGCATTTGATAACTGGTGATATTCGGCGCCTCGGCGGCTTGCTGAACGTTCATCCCGAACTCCACCATATTGAGGAAGAACTGCAGCAGGTTCTGATCCTGACTGTCACCTCCCTGTACGGCAAATGAGAGGAACGGCTTGCCGTCCTTCAACGCCAGGCTTGGCGTAAGAGTGGCCCGCGGTCTCTTTCCAGGTTCCAGCATGTTGTATGGATTGATGGACTCATCGAGTACAAAGCTCTGCATCCTCTGACTCATACCCACACCGGTTCTACCCGCAATCGTAGCGGGAATCCATCCACCGCTTGGAGTGATGGAAACTACCCAGCCTTCTTCATCCGCAGCCTGGATCGACGTCGTGCCGGCATAGAATCCCGCTTCGAACGCAGCGTCATCTTGTTGCCTCGCGGGTTCGAACGGGGCGTCGGGCGTGGTCTGGATCTGCTTCAGAAGATGGATGTAGGGATTGGTCCCGCCTTGGAAGGGATACGGATCTCCCGGCCCGACATCGGGATCGTTGCGTTCCCAGTTGATGAGCGCGGCTCGCTCTCTGGCATAGTCCTTCGACAGGAGCCCTCGAATGGGTTCTTCAGGGGGGAAGTATGGATCGCCGTAATAGAAGTCCCTGTCTGCAAAGGCCAGATTCATCGCTTGATACAAGGCATGGATATACCGCGAGCTGTTGTAGCCCATCGCCTTGAGGTCAATATCCTCTAATATGTTCAGTGCCTGCAACAAAACCGGCCCCTGAACCCATGTCGTCAGTTTGTATACATCGATCCCTTTGTAACTGGTACTAACTGGCTCCTCAATGTGAACCTCCCACGTGTCGAGGTCCTCCAGCGTGTGCAGCCCACCCTCTTCCCGCGACCCTCTTACGAACTCCTCGGCAATATCTCCCCGATAGAAACGGTCGTATGCAGTGTATATGGCCTCCTTGCGGCTCTTGCCTTGCGTCAAGGCTTGTTGCTCTGCCTCAACCAGCTTGCGCAACGTCGCCGCCAGATCGGGTTGCTTGAGAATCTCACCCGGTTGAGGCCCTTCATGTTCCTCGCCGAGATGCGGCAAAAACAGCTCGCGAGAGTAGCGCCATTGCTTGATTCGCTCTTTGCTGCGTTCGATGCGATTGACCGCGTCCTGCTCTATGGGATAACCCTCAGCCATCTGTATCGATGGTTCCAGTACGTCCTTCAAACTGAGGGTACCGTACTCCGCCAGCATTACCATGAGGCCACCCGGCGTCCCGGGCGTCACTGCTGCTAGTGGACCATATTCCGGTGGATAGGGCATCCCCTTTTCCTCAAAGAATTTCACTGTGGCTCCGGTGGGTGCGACGCCCAGCGCATTGATGCCAATCACTTTGCCGGTCTGTGGGTTGAAGATCAGCGCCTGGGTCTCGCCACCCCAACTGAGCACGTCCCACATAGTCGCCGTAGCACCCAACATCGCACATGCAGCATCCACCGCGTTGCCGCCCTTTTGAAACATC
>JAUVRV010000359.1 GCA_030597435.1 Gemmatimonadales bacterium
ACCGGCCTTGTCGCCGTCGGGTTGCACCGGTAAATGCGCCCCGCTCGTGACCAAACAGTTCACTCTCGATGAGATTTGCAGGCAACGCCGAGCAATTGACTCTGACAAACGGCTTGCTCGAGCGGGCACTCGCCTCGTGGATTGCCCGAGCAACCCGTTCCTTTCCTACCCCGGTCTCCCCCTGAATGAGCACCGTCGCATCGGTTGCGGCCACTTGCTCGACGCGGTGTAACACGTACCGCAGCGCGTCGCTGTTGCCGACGATATTGGTGAAATCGCGATCGGACTGCATCTCTTCCTTCAAGAAGAGATTCTCTTCCTGCAATCGTTGCCTCAAGATCTCGAGTTCCTCGATTGCCAAGTCGCGGTCGGTCTCCGCGGCGCGGCGTTCGGTCACGTCAGCGCCGATGCTCAGCGTGCCGTTGGGGGCTCCCTCCCTGTCACGCAGTAGCACATGACTCCAGAGTACTGTGCGCTCCGTCCCTTCCTTCGTCATCAGCGAGATCTCGGAGTATGGCACCTGCTCACCCGTGAGCACACGGCGCAACACGTCCTCTGCACGAGCACGGTCGTTAGACGCTATGAAGCTCCCGATTGGCTTGCCGATGGCGTCTTTGCGGTCGAATCCCGCTGTTTCACAGAAGAACGGGTTCACGTAGTCGATCTTGCCGCCATGGCCGAGGCCCACGATGAGCAAATGGACGCGCTCCAGAAGCGAACTCCAGCGGAACTCTCGCGCTGCCACCTCGCGCTCCAGCTCCGATGCCTTCACCGCCTCATCGGCCAGATCGAGCCCCATTATCAGCACGATGAACAGGAAGCCCATTGTCATGAGATAGGGCTGCTGCAGAATCTCGAGATCCACCAAGCTGCCATGCACGATAGCCGCGAGCAGGAATGCGGTGGCAGCGCCGAGCCGCAGCGCTCGTCGTCTCTCCCCAGTACGGATCAGGGAAACCAAGGCGTCGATTACGTATGCGATGAACAGCAGGTTCGAACCGTAGGCCACAAACACCCACGGCGAGGCCGTCCCGACGGGTAGCGAATACGGCTCTCCCCAGGGCAGCTCCCTCACGGTCAACGCAGAGATATCCGAGAAGAGCACTCCGTAGGGCGCGACGACGTTGACCAGCACGGCCACCCCGTAGCCGACCGAGACGAGCGCCGCCAGCCAGCGCCGCGCCGCACGGGCGTACCATGCCACGTACCACGCCAGCGCTATCCAGCACAGGCCTTGGAACGAGATGCCCCACTTGAATGCCCGATTTAGCTCGGCAACCGTGCTGGCGCCAAACCCGAGCGGTTCTACGAACGCGTTGGCCGCCGCCATCAGCGCTGCCAGCGCAAACCAGAGATGGACCTGCTTGTCCGGACGCCTCCGGCCCACAACCAGATGGATACCCCCAATCGCGAGGCAGACGGAGCCAGCGGCAATTTGTAGAACGGCCCATGGGCCCATCGTCCATCTCCCCTTCATCGAAGAAGACTCCACGACACGACATTTCGGCACGACATTTCGTCAATTACGAAATATCGGAGGCTGTAATACTGCACCAGGTTCCGCGCAGTTGCTAGTGCAGCCTAGCCAAGTAATCCAGTGACAGTGACTTAGGTGATCGGGTATTGGTTGGACGTACGCTGGATGTAGCTAGATAGGTTCGGCACGCTCCCTGCCATTTCCATCCGCGTTCTATCAGACTCTTGGGACTCTGACCCAGCGGACTATGCCGCAACCCTGTCGAAAACAGGGCGGCAGCAAGGAGTCGTCTACATGGTTGGCATCGAAATCAGCGTGGAAGTCAGACCGGAGAAGCGGGACGAGTTTCTCCAGGCAGTCGAGACACTGCGACCACTCGGTGAGGAAGGGAAGCACTGCGAGTCGCAGGAGATCTACGAAGATCGCGGGCAACGCAACCGCTTGCTCTGGGTGGAGCGTTGGCAGAACAACAGTCTACTGCAGACCCGCCTCGGTTCCGATCGGTTTCACGCACTCCTGGGAGCCGTAAAAGTTCTTGGAACCGTGGGCGATATGCAGGTGGTGGTTGCCACTGCGTGGCACGACGGAAGAGACACAAATGTCGAAGCGGAATAAACTCACGAGAACACAAATGAACGGGGTATCCAAAATGAACCGTGTGTTACAGATGATGCGAATACCTATCGCCTCGACCCTGGTCGTCGCCGCAGTCGCTACGGCAGCTCAGGCCCAGGAGCAGAGCCGCGAATCCATGGCGTTGGACAACACTGCATCGCAGTGGTCCCTGCAATTCGCCTACCAGGGAATGCTTGACTACCGAGCAGATACTCTCGCCAACGGTTCCATCCGTCCGGAAGGCAACAAGGGCTTCTTCCAGTACCGTATGGTTGCACCGATTCCCCTGGGCAAGGTGACCATCTTGCCACGCCTCACCATGCGGGTGTCCGAGAACAAGGACGGGGAGTGGGGCATATCACCCACCGATCTGTTCGCGCTCATCATCCCGTGGCAGTGGTCGACCGGTCGCGCCGGTTTTGGCCCCGACGTCGTGATTCCCGGCAGCGCGAAGGTGGGAAGCAACGAGTGGGCGTACGGTATTGCTGGGGCGGTGATCCAGCGGTTCTTCAACGAGAGAGTGATGGCCGGGTTGCTGGTTCAGCAGACGTGGGGGAGGCGCGACGTGGTGGACCAGGGCCACCCCGTGCCAACCGACAGCACTGAGACCGGCGCAAACCCTCTGGTCATCAATCCCTTCATCAACCTCACGCTCGGCAAGGGTTGGTACCTCGGTACCAACGATCTGCAGGCACAGTACAGCTGGGAGTTTGGGGGATGGAAATTGCCAGTCGGTGCGCGCCTCGGTTACGTGCTGGTGACTCCGAAGAACTCATGGAACTTCTACGTCGAGTACGCGACCGATTTCGCCACCGACGATTGGCCGGGCGCTGCAGCGAAACACAAGATTCGATTGAACGTGTCGCTTTCGATCCCGGTCGGAGAACGACACCGTGAGCGGCGATCCCAGCGTCCCGACCCAAGCGCCACCCCGTGGTCGACTGATCACGGGCGCGACGGTGTTCGTGGTCGGCTTCGCTTCACCACTGCTGGTGCCGTTGGTGGCGCGGAGCGATCTGTCGGCCGGGTGGAAGACGACGCTCACCGGATTGCTCATAGCGGGTATCCCCGAGTTGGGTATGCTGATCGCCGTCGCGATCATGGGCAAGCCGGGCTTCAACTACCTGACGGGCGGAATCAAGCGACGCCTCGGCGCGTTCATGGCGGAGCACGGTCCGGCCCAGACGGTGAGCGCCAGGCGTTACAAGATCGGTCTCATCATGTTCTTGATTCCCATCCTGTTCGGCTGGGCTGCACCGTACGCCGTGCATCACATACCAGGCTACGAGTCAAACCAGCTGCTGTACGCTTTCGTCGGTGATGTGTTGCTCGTGTCGAGCCTATTTGTGCTCGGTGGGGAGTTCTGGGACAAGCTGAGGTCGTTGTTCGTGCATGGGGCGAGGGCGGAGTTTGGATGACGATTGACGATTGACGATTTGTGATTTGCGATTTCCGATTGGGAAAGAGGGAAAAGGGGAACGGGGAGCAGACAATCCTGTACCGACGGGGCCACCGAGTAGGCGGGTCCGACGAGGTAGAGCAGGTGAACAAGCATACCGCATCGAAGCCGGGGGACGGTGTAA
>JAUVRV010000155.1 GCA_030597435.1 Gemmatimonadales bacterium
CGGGGTGAGGATCTGGCAAAACAGGCGGCAGCCAGGAGTAGGAATGGGGTCGTCGGCAGCAGGGGCAAGACAACCCCGATTGCCCCCAGCCCAACACAAACGAACCCTACACCGATCAGGAGCCATCGGGCCGGACCCGACCGGAGGACAGGCGACTCCCTCACACCCGTGTTTCCACCGGGCTTCCGCTCGGAGTCGCTCACCCTATCATCTGGCATCACGGGTTCAACACGTCTGTGCGGCCCTCTGTTCCCTACCGCCGCAGTGACTCCATTAAGGCTTCGTTTTTCGCGTGATCGAGAAACGTGTCGAACTCGAGAAAATATCCTTCGGGATCGTAACCGACAAATGCCCGAAACCGTCCGTTGTCGTCGTCACTGATCTCGGTCGATCTGAGTTCAAACGCACGGCTGTTTCGCACGTAGTCGAACCAACTATCGAGGCTGTCGGTCAGGAAGGAGACTGTCACCGCCTTCTGTTCGGAGAAGTTGTGCATGCCCCTCGTCTCGTCTACCAGACCGATCAACCCGGTCGGTGAGGTCTGATAGATCTTGGTCCATCCCTGATCCACCGTGAGTTCGAGGCCGAATTTATCTTCGTAGAACTGCTGGATGCCCTCCATGTCCTGGTAGTACAGCCATAGCACTGTGGCCTTGAAGCCCAGGTCCGCGGGAGCCGCCAGTTGCGGAGCCGGCTCCACCAGCGTTGTCTCGGCCCGGTGCAGCATGGGCATCAACAGCTCATTCTCCGGATGCTCGTTGAACCGCTCGAATTCCAGGTAGTAGCCTTCGGGATCGAGTATCACGAAACCGTGATGTGGGCGCCCCTCCACCGGATCGTAGCCGTACTTCATCTCGACATCCTGAGTCTCCAAGTAGGCAAACCATTCGTCCAGTTGATCCGTGACCAGGGCCATGGCTACGCTCTTGGGCTCGTCTGTCGTGTGCATGCCTTTCGTGCCGTCGACCAGAACGAGATAAGACGTTGGAGCTATGTGGAGGATCTTCGCGAAGCCGTAGTCGGCTGCAAGCTTGATCCCGAGTGTCTCTGTGTAGAAGGCGGTAGCTCTTTCGAGGTCGTCGTAGTAGAAAAACGCGTTATTGGCGGTGATGCCGAACTGCTGGTATGGATTCACTGGGGTCGACTCCTCGTTCTGTACACAGGCGGTGCAGAGTAGCGCGCTACTGAATACGAGAGCTGCCGTATCGAGCTGACATATCGATCTGTGGTGTTTGGTCATTGGATCCCTCGTTGTTACTCAAGTGCCTGATAGCGATACTGTCTTTCGCACGACTCCACCCTTCTCCGACGCTATCGTCACGACAACGGATGGACGGTCACCACTCACTCGAAACACGTATTCTACGGTACGAGTCGATTCCGTTCTTCCGGTGCTCCCCTGGGTGTCGCGAGAACCGCCCAGATGGCCGAGGTCCGTTCGCGCGGACCCGGAAAGCAACTCCGCATCGGTCAAGTCAACGATGGCACGAACGGGAACGGCCACCTGGGCGTCGAGCGCTCGTTGCGTGATGTTGGTAGGAAGGTAGCCCACGTTCTCGACTACCATGCTGTGTTTGACAACTCCATCTTCTACCCGTGTCACGTCAACGTCTCGGATTGCCACGCGAGGACCAATCTCGGCGAGCCACAGCATCCACGTAACGTATTTCTCGATCTCACTCCGGAGTAGCCGAGGGGGTGGATTCCGACTCGTGAATCGGGCTCTCCAGCCACCGATCTCAACCTCTCCAAGTTGCGGATGCCGGTGGGTGCTCCATTCAGCAAAACCGTTGCCGTCCAATACCTCGTCGTTCCACCTGAGCCGCTCCGATTCTGTTACCGATCCGTCACTGTCATAATCGTTGCCAAACCCACCCCAGTATTCGGGTACGAAGCCGATGACCCCGAAGTCCCAGTAGCTCCAACTGATCAGGGTGCCATATCGGTGCACACGGGGATTACTGTAGCTCGGCCGCACTGGCTGACCAGTTGTGGCGGTGTACTGCTGGGCCAGCTCGAGAATCAGACGCTGGTCTCCCATGTCGTAATTGTCCCAGGACGTCGTCGAAGGGAGCCTATAGAGAAAGCCACCCGACGTGTGACCGTGAACGACCCCGGTGATGTTTCTGTGAGAATGGAGAAACTCGATCGTGGCCCGCGTTTCGGGCTCGGAGAGCGGAAAGGGCCCCGCGCCTCGTTGCTCGAACTCGAGCCCCCAATTGCGCGGGAAGTTGCGGTTCATGTCGATACCGCCCACTCCGTCCTCATTGAAGCGTCCGTCACCGTCGTCGTCGATTCCTTCAGAGAACACGTCGTAGAATGCACCAGCCACATCCCCTGGGTTACGTCGCACCATCATGCGGGGATCTTCTGTGCTCTGTTGCCACAGACCATTGGGGTTCGGCACTCGCATGCGTGTTGCATAGCCGTCGCCGTCGAGGTCGTTGGGTGGGTCTTCGTCTAGTAATCCGTCGCGGTCCTCATCATACGGCCGAGGAGTGCTGCGAGGGTTGTGAATTGTGGTTAGTGCTACATCGGCACCATCAGGGTTGAACTTGGGCCGAACATAAACCGTCCGTGTATCCAGTAGGGCCGTTACACGAGGCTCGGTTCCGTAGTTGGTCAACAGATACCAGGCGAAGTGAAGCGCGACTTCGGCCCCGGCCAGCTCCTCGGCGTGTATGTTGCCGTCGTAGTAGTAACCCGGTTTGTCCAGTGCTGCACCCGTTTGTTCGTTTGTTATCTCCAACACCAGTAGTGGAGTGCCCTCGAGCGTTTCGCCGATCGAGTAGAGATTGGTGAGTTGTGGGTATGACTTTGCCCAGCTTTGGAGCAACGCATGTGCGTCAGCTGTGCTGTGGTACCTGTCCCAGTCAGGGTCGAGTGGATTCTCAAGCTGGCATTGGGCGGCGGCTGGCACAGCAATGGCCGCTAACGTGAATGGCAGGAGGAGTCGCATGTTGTACGTCATTACATTCCCCGTGGAGTTGATGTGTCGAGCTGGACCCGCGAAAACATCGTACTATCTGGCTGCACATAAGTGACCTCACGTTTGGATCTGAGGCAATGGAGCCGAGTTGCCGCGAGAAGCGCGGCTAGGAAGGACGTGAGGGAGGGGCAGGAGATGAGAAGATATGGAGATCAGAGAAGGGTCGCTCCAGTTCGCATTCGGGGCGACCCACTCCGTTCCTTTGATGCGCCGAACCATCCAAGACGATCATAGTAGTCGTCGGTCTACTTGGGTTTGTTGGGTTCCTTTTCTTCCTCTAGCGGTACGAATCGTCGGACTGGCTGACTCCAGCCGCAGCGGGGACACTCCTCAATGACTTGGCTGGTCATTGGCCGAGTACGTATGTCCAGCTTCGCGCCACACTCGTCACAGTGGGCGCTCCGGCTCACGTCCCGAGTGATTAGCTCTCCGCTCTCCTCGGGGTGGTGACCCACCAATTTCTTTCGGAGATCACGCTTGGCCATTGGTCTTCCGTTTGAGAAGAGTCCTGTTGTCGGTGTAACTCATACCCTTAATGTACAAGAATGTACAAGGAAAGCCGGAAAACGATGCCAACTGGAGGGAAATCGTCGCTGGGACTGGGGATCTGGGCCTATGCGGGCTTACATTAGTAACTTGGCCCTAGCCGGCACATACCCCCTTTTGGCAATGTTGATGAGGAGAGAGATATGCGATCATTCCTGATGGTTAACCGCAAGCGTGTCCCTTACGCGGTGGCGTGTGTCGCGACACTAGTACTGGCATGTGGGGGCGAGCAATCAGCCGGGGGCGCCCAGACGCAGGAATCCGTGCCGCCCACGGCGATTATCGTCCAGCCGGCGGACGGGGCAACTCTCAGCGGGCCCGACGTCAGTGTCGAGATGGCTGTCCAGGGGATTTCACTTGCCCGTGCAGGAGTGGATTCTGCCAATACCGGTCACCTGCATCTCTTCATCAACCACGACCTCACGCCTGAAGGCGCAGCAATTCCGGCCGAAGATGGTATAGTCCACTTCGGATTGGCTCAGAGCGAACACGTGTTAGAAGGACTGGAACCCGGTGAGTATGTCGTGATCGTTGTGCTGGGGGACTACATGCACGTACGGATACCGGGTTCACGAACTGACACCGTGCGGATCACAGTGCAGTGAGGTGGCGTTCTCACGCGACCGCAGGAGGGTGATTCGAGATGAGTGACCTGACGGGCCTGAGGATACTGGTGGTTGACGATGAGCCTGACACCTTGGCGTTCATCGTAGCAGTGTTAGAGGACAGTGGTGCAGAAGTGATCGAGGCCTGCGACGGCAACGAAGCACTCGACCTGGCCCGGCGAGAGAAGCCGGACTTGGTGACGCTCGATATCTCGATGCCGGGGAAGGACGGGGGTCAGGTTTTCGAGGAGATGCGGAGCGATCCGGCGCTCAGGGATATTCCCGTTTGCATTATCTCAGGCCGGCCGGAATTGCGGCGGCTCATCTACCAGCGTACGGTGCCTCCGCCAGACGGATATTTGGACAAGCCTATTGACGAGAAGAGCCTCTTGCTGAACGTTAGGAAGGTCCTGTCACTGCCCCACGAGGGGCGGTGACAGTCACGCTTCGTTAACCTGGCTCGTGAGTGCAATCACAAGTGCGTTTGCTTCCTGTTCATCTCGTGCCGAGATTAGCACGTCGTCCCCGACCACGTACCACTTTCCACCAACTTGCGCCGTGCGCAACGGACCGGAGATATCTACTGACGGCAGATTCTCGGACTTGCGCTTTTCCATCGTGCTCCCTGTGCTTGCGTCCTCCTTTCCCGCTTCGCTCGTTGAGTCGGGTGGAGAGACGACGTCTCCGTCAACTGCGACGAAGAATCGCCACGACCCATCAAGTGAGCCTCAAGTCCAATTGTGACAATGGTTTGCGGCCGGTAGGTCGCTGTTGCCGAGCAATTAGCCTCACTCGGCTCGATGCGCTAGGATCCTAGCCGCTAAGGTTTCTCGCGCCCGTCAACTACGAATACGCCATCCCCTCTGCCAATCTCTGTTCCGGTGGAATCCGTCAGAATCGTCTCAGCCAAGTAGTGGGTGCCAGACATTCCGACAAAGCGACCTCGCGCCAGTAGCTCACCAGTCGGAGCTGTGCGAGTGAGGGTGGCATTGAAGTTCACTGTCTGAGCGATTGCATCCAAGGTCAGAGAGCTGATGGCAAACACAGCGGAGTCATTCATGGCCTTGATACATACCGAAGCCGGGAAAGACCCGCTGGCATTCTTCAGCTTGTCCTGAATCGGAATCACGATATCAGCTTCACCCTCTGAGACTCTGATCCCCGGATCGTGATACTCGTTGTACGGAGCTGCGAGATACGACGTTTCCAGCTGCTCGAGACGAGCCAATCGCTGTTTCCGACCATGGCTCTCAATAGCCAACTGCGTCCGGCTCTTTAACCCGTGGGGAGCGACACGACCACAGTGGCCGTGTCCCTTTTCATCCGGGATACAGATCCGAAAGCACCATGCCGAGCGATTGCGCGTGAGTGGGCAACCGAGATAGGTGTACTCTCTCACGCCACTACGTGTCCTGATACGTTTCTTCTCTGCTCCCATGCTCGATCCTTGGTGTGTCCTGGTCATGCTGATCTCACGAAGATCTGGCCACCGTGAGTCGCCGACCTCCCCCGATAGTTGTCGTTGAGCTAGCGCATTATCCGCAGATCTTTCGTCTCGAACCTCAATCCAACCACGCCCGACCGTCGGTTGACCTCGGCACTGAAGTTCGTGAACATTGCCGAGCGGCCGGACGGGTCTTCTACTTGGACCGTCGAGTTGCTGAATAGGGGGTAGTAGCCGATCAGCATCCGCACTGCTCCCGGTGGAACGGTGCAATCACACGATCTGGAGTGCGGTGTCGCCTCGTTCACTGTTACCGTCAGCGGTTCTCCGGTCTCGTTGGTGATCAGAGGAGCGAAGTACGCGCGGTCCTCGGGACTTGCCTGCGCATAACCGCGTGTCCGACCCTTCGGATCGGTCAGCGCCATGGCCCCAAATACCTCAACACCGAGCGGCCTACCTTCAGCATTTGTCGGACGTTCCAACGTCCACAACACGGCGCTCAGTCCAGTCTTTGGGAGTCGTAAGGTTACCTGCTCATTCGGTTGAACGATGTGTTGTTCGCCGGACAAGTTGACGATCACCGGCGCTCGGAGGGCGTTCTCAAACAGCAACCGGGGAGTCCTGATCCACCACGCTGCGATGGCGATGACGGCGACGAACAACAGCACCAGAGATAACAACCCTCGCCGCCACGTCCTTCCTGCCGGTGGGCGGCTGATGCTGGGCACAACTTCCGTCTCGGCATTCGTGTCGATACTCTCGATTCGTTCCGCACTCTTGCTAGATGTCGTGGCGGGTGGGTTCTGTCCGGCCTTGAGAGCTTCAGCTACGGCTCTCGCAGACTGGAACCGGGAGTCGGGTTTTTTCGCCAAACAGCGCTCGATTACTTGGGACAGCCACCGCGGCACATCGGAGTTCACATCACATGGTGCTGGCGGTGCCTCGGTCAGGTGCTTGCCAACGATCTCCTGGGACGACTCCCCGTCGAAGGGTGGAATACCAGTGACCATCTGAAACAGGACGGCACCGA
>JAUVRV010000143.1 GCA_030597435.1 Gemmatimonadales bacterium
ACATAGCGGCGCGCAATCGTGAAACCGTGCTACGGAATGCATATCTCAAAGCGACACGACAGACTCAGCGCGGAGCAGAAGGCCGGCCGGCGGCATTCGTCATCCCGGCGGAACAGCACGATCCGCTCACGATGCAGAAGCTGGTGAACAAGCTCCTGGGTCAGGGAATCGAGGTCCATCGGGCTGCCGCTGAGTTCACACACGATGGTCGCGTGTACGGAGCCGGCACGTACGTGGTGTCGCTGGCACAGCCCAAACGAGGCGTGATACGTTGGCTCCTGGGCCGCACCTTCTATCCCGACAACGATTACACCCGCAGTCGCGACGGCAGTCCCATGCGCCCATACGACATGTCGACCGACAACATCGCCGAGTACATGGGAGTGCGAGTCGATCCGGTCGATACCTGGGTAGAAACCACTGTCGTGGTGGTTGCCGACACCATCGATCCCTCCGGCCAAGTTGCCAGGGGGCAGTTCGGATACGTTGTCGACGGACGTCTCAACGACAGCTTCAAGGCAGCGAACATGTTGTGGGACGAGAACGTGGAAGTGCGCCGAGTGGTTGCAGCGGGCAACGGGTTGAGGCCCGGTGATTTTGTTGTGGCTGGCTCCGTTTCCGATGCGCTCGTGGCTCGGATTGCCGCTGAAACCGGCGTCGATTTCACCGCTCTCGATTCCGATGTCTCATCCATCAGCCGTCCAGTCACACAACCACGGGTCGGGATGTACCAACGCTACCTCGGCGGCAACATGGACGAGGGGTGGACGCGCCTGTTGCTCGAGCGGTTCAAGTTCCCTTACGCTTCCATCTTCGACGAGGAACTCAAAGCGGGTAACCTCGTCCGCAGCTACGATGTGATCATACTCCCGGACGACAACGTTGGGCGGATGACCGGCGAGTCGCGTGGCGAGAGTGCCGGCGGCAGCTACTTTGTGACTGGACGCGATGCATATCCGCCGGAATACCGCAGCGGATTCGGCCAACAAGGTGTCGATGCACTCGAGGAATTCGTTGCGAGTGGTGGCACACTCGTCACGTTCGCGGGAGCGAGTGCTTTCCCGATCGAGAAGTTTGGCTTACCGATCCGCAACGTTGTCGCAAACGTACCGACCACGGAGTTCTGGTCTCCGGGATCGACGCTCAGAATGAAGGTCGACAACACCGATCCGATAGGGTACGGCATGCCCGACGAGGCGTTGGGTCTCTTTCTACAGGGGAATCACGCGTACCAAGTCACACCCAGCGCCAGGAACGAAGAGATCACGCGCATCGCCACGTTTGTGGATCGCGACATCATGCAGAGCGGGTGGTTGATCGGCGAAGAGCATATCGCCAAGAAGGCCGCTGTCGTATCAGTGGGGTACGGGCAGGGCAAGGTTGTGCTGATCGGATTCCGCGCGCAGCATCGGGTGCAGACGCACGGGACGTTCAAGTTCGTATTCAATGCGTTGGTGGGGGCGACGACGACCCCGTAACGCCGTAGGATGCCGTAGATGCCGTAGAGGATTCAGGCATTCGTCGATATAGGGAGTAGCGGCAGATCGCCGCCGCTCCCCCAGTGGGTGCAGTCGACCCTGGCAGCGTGCTGAGGTGCACAGTCAACAGGGTTGTTTACGCAGGAAGACCCGATCGGACTCGCCGGTGGGCTCAACCTATACGGGTTTGCGGGTGGGGATCCGATTAACTTCTGGGATCCGTTTGGGTTGTGTCCGCCGGAGGACACCAACACGTCGGATTGCGGCGACGATAACGTCGGAAACGGGTGGCGCGCGCTCGATGCAAGTGGCGAGACGGGTAAGGCCGTCATACAGAACTACGTTGACCGGAAGCAGGAAGTATCCACCGACTACGGGAAGTGTGAGGGTGGGGCAGCTGGGGGTTGTACGGTTGGGTCAACGGTCTACGTGGACGCCTCATTTGAGCCTGGGGCTGTCGCGCTCGTTCTCGGCCACGAGGATGCCCACCATGGACAGTTCTACTCGGGAGACTGGTATTCGACTCCCGCGCAGTATGCCGACATTGAACTCGGCGCATGGGACATGACGAGGCCGCTGTTTAACGCCTTGAGCGGACTGGACGTATATGGGCCTCAGGTTGTTAACAGATTTGGCGGTACGATGAGTGGACTATTGGATCCGTCCATTCGTGCTGCCGTACGTCGCCAGCTCATTCAGTCGTGTAGAGCTAGAGGGTGTGTCCCGTGAGGGCTACGCCAGCATCCAATCGCACGTTTCGGATGAGTTCCATTTCAGAGCAGGGGGGCGCTACCATGTTATCGGGGAGAATCAGCGTCGGGGTGCTTCGCTGTTCCATTTTGCTGTACGGAGCATGCTCGCCGGGGCGCGGAGAACTTGGGAATTCCAATACGCCATTCCCAGGTGATACGGTGGTAGTTGACAGTCTCTTGCTTGAAGCCATACTGAGTTCTGACCTTCCGTGGCATCAATTGAACAACCACCCTTCACTGCAAAACGTGCGTTTTCATACGCGCCCATCTCAGGTTATCGAGACAATGGTGTATCGCACGGCGAGTTTCATTCCACGACCGAGTACACACGCGTCTGTTGATCGCGTGGCGGCTGTCAGGGAAGGCTCCACTGTGATTATTGATGGAGTCGCTGAGTGGTGGGATATGGTCTCGGCGTATTCGCCGCAGCGCGAAGAAGATGCCTTACAGGTCTGCACAGAGGCGTACGCGTTTGCCAGCGAGCGGCGACGCCTTGTAGAACCGGACGTCTACGTTGACTCCACATGGTTTAACATAGCTATCCCGCCAGGGCGGAACGACCGTACGCGACTCCACGCGCCGATTGTCGAAGAGGGCGAGGCTACTGGGACTTGGCGAGTGTCGTTGTGGATCATGGAAATTGGGCGCGGTGCACGTTACCAATGCGCGGTCGGTGGTGAGTCGGGTATCGTGCTTGCCGTGACCGATTCCATTCTGGGCATGGGATACTTGCCTGGCAGCTGACGGCTGGCGTGCAAGCACCGAAGAGTACCCGCAAGCCGGGTTTCGGCCGGGCTTTCTGTCTAAGCGGGCGTAGCCCAGCGCCTTGCTTGATGCTTGAGGATGAGGGAGTCGAGTAGTGCTTTGGCGACTTTCTTTTCTTCAACGTCGAACCGGAGTCGCTGATTTGCGCGGACAGTAGCGGAATTGCACAGATGTCGTCAGTGAGGGTTATGTGCGGGCATCGGCGTCCTGTTGCAGTACAACTCCGGCTGGAGCATATTGGTCATATGACTGCGCCCAAGTTCGATTTCTCACGTTTGTCGCCGCCAGAGCGTCTTCAATTGGTTGAAGAACTGTGGGATAGCCTTGCGCCCGACCACATTCCTCTGACGCTAGAGCAGGCTGACGAACTCGACCGACGCGAAGCGCTACATGATGCCGATCCGAAACGTGGTCGCCCATGGCGTGAGGTCCTAGACGAGATTGAGCGTCGGCACGGGTAGTGCCGCGCCGGATCTTCCTCGAGCCGGAAGCTGAAGCGGATATCGCTTCCGCCTTCGAATGGTATGAAGCCCAGCGTTCAGGCCTGGGGTCTGAGTTGCTTGCAGAGTTGGCGGTTGTATTTGGGCGCATCGAAGAGAGCCCGGAACAGTTCCCGGCAGTGCGAGCACGTACCCGACGGGCCCTAGTACGCCGATTTCTACGGCAACCCGCACACGCACCGTACCGTTCGGCATTTCGTGTGGCTCACCGCTACGACGGTACCTGAAATCTTTGTAGCCCGCACCGAGTGCATCTTCGAGGGCTTCCACGCGATCCAAGTCGCCCGAATGGACTGTGACGTCGAGATCTCTCGTTGCTCGGGCACGGACACCTAGGCGCAACTCGACAGCTACTCCACCCTTGACAGTGATGAGCGGAGTATGAACGCCAGGTGCTTCATTCGTGAAGGCGCCGGCCAATGCCATGTGTGCGATCCAAAGACGAACTCGACTCTCGGCAATGCCCTTAGTGTTCGCGTACGCTCGAACACGTTTGGCCAACTCCCCGACTGAACGCGGCGGTGGCTTTCCGGTCATGACTCGGCCGTCGCATCCTTGGGACCCAGAAGTTCTGTCTCCAAGCACTCGGCTTGTTTCTTCGTCAAGCGCCCCAGTCGATTCCCGTCGCTTATCGCTTGCCGCAGCAGTGCGGTGCTCAAGTGAGTGTCGGCACAGTCGCGGATGGTTCGCGCGGGAGAGGTCGCGCGTATCCCCTCAACAGTCTCGATCTCACCACTGTCAAGATCGGCGTGATGCAACACCAAGAACCGGGGAACACGACGACGCACCCTATAGGCCTGTGGCACCGTGATGTGGACCTTCGAAGGATTGACGTCGGACATCCCATAGAGACTGAGCGCCGACTCATGAGAGATCACGCCCTGAATGCCGTGTGGCCACAAGATTGCCTCCATGTACTGCCCATGGGAGCTTTCAGGAAAGCGACGCAATCTGTATACTCCGCGACTGACCCGCTCCACGGTGCCGCGTTGGGCCATCATCACAACGTTACGCGGATCGACCCCGGCACTACCGGCCTGTCTTGTCGTGAAATAGCCATACTGTTCCTCGGCGATCTCGTAGACACGCTGAGTTGGTGAGTCACTACGTGGCACCGGACACCTCCGTGTGTCGGACGAAATATAACATAATGTTATAATTCGTCCACGGCGGGGGTGGGTGCGGGAGCTGCTGAAGCCTCTTGAGGAGCCTTGCTCTTTTCGGCGAGGCTTTCTCTTTGAGTGGTTTGGGCTCGATCAGCTCATCGTGTTTCCTGGAGTGAACTCCGGGCTCGGCCGCGGTCATCTGAAGCTGCCCGCGATTTGTCTTGAAAGACGCTCTTTCGTCCTTCAGGACGAATAGACCCAGCCTTCATCCATTCCTACTCAAGCCGCCTGTTCCATTGACCATGCGACCCGCTCCGCTACAAAGCGGGCGAACGGTTCGATGTTCAGCTCGACGCTCGCGCTTTCGAGCGCTGCGAGATAGGCGTTCCGGTCCTCGACGCGGATGACCGTCCAAGGATAGCCGCCTGACGCCAACATGGCGTTCATAACAAAGCGCACCATCCGCCCGTTGCCGTCCGGATAGGGATGGATATAGCCGAATAGCCAATGACCCAGGACGGCGCGCACCGCGGACTCGGTTTCCGTTTCCAGCAGATCGAACAGAGCGGGCATCGCATCGCGCACAGCTTCACAGCGCGGCGGTACGTGGCGGGAGCCACGCAAGAAGACGGTATCACTCCGATAGCCGGCCAGCGCTGAGGCCGCGATTAGACCTGCGGCCACGCAGGGCTGAAACAGTTCGCGATACCAGTCTCGGTGCGCGGCCCTGACCAGACTGCCCGCATCACCACCCGCTATGACTTGGCCCACTGTTTCCCTGACGAGCTGGAAGGCCTGCCAGTAGCCGCGCGCGGCAAGCGCGTCACGGCTGTGTCGGTCGTCATCATGAATGTCGGGGTCCCGGTCTCCAGAACGAACTCGATCGATCAGTTCTGGTGTAATCCTGTAACCCTCGATCGACAGTGAGTGGTAGGCATCGCTCTGATAGATGTCATCGACAAAGCGCAGGTAAGCTGTCGGGTCTTTTGGCAGGCCGGGAGCCTCCGGAAATGCCGCGATGACAGGCTCCCGGAAGGTCTTCCACAAAGATTCGAGACGGCCTACGATGGGAGCTGCGGTGGCGCTGACCGCACCAAAGGTCTGTTGAGAACCAAAGGGATCGGTCTCGCGCACATCGTAACCCGCGGCTTTCATTGACCGCAGCATGTCTTCGGCCAACGCGGCCCGGCCAATTCGGCGAAAGGCGGCGGAAAGCCGTCCGGCGATGGCCGAATGGCCACCGTCGAGAAGACGGCCAAGCACATCGGACGCATCTCGAATTCCCGAGAGCACCACCTGCGCTTCGACTGGGCTGCGATCAAAAAAAGCTTCGGGAACCTTGATCAGGGCCGCTTCCGGCTTAAACAACCGGAGCCCGTCACGCTCGGTAAGATCAACCTCGGGCGGCATCTCCTTCTGTTTCAGGTCATAGAGCGAGGTGCCGAAAAGCAACTCCACCGCATTGTTGGCGCCCCTGGGCGTGTAGATAATGACCTGCTGAGGGATCACCGTGTTTTCCGCATGCAGAAGCAGCGATTGCTCCGGGGAGAGATGCCACTGATCGCCGAATCGCGCGGCACAGTAGCGAGTGCAGAACTCCCAGAAGGAGGCAAACCACGGAGTTGAATCCCCGGGATCGGTGCCTGGGCTGGATGAGATCAGCCATCCTTTCATGACCTCGCGAAGAAAGCCGTTCCGGAGCAGTCGCTCGCGATGAACTCGCGTCAGCTCATTAGAGCGGAAGACGCGTCTTGGGCCCTTCTGGAGTTCTTCAAGCCGCGCCAGCGAAGCGGCGAGTTTCTCGTTCGGTGTGGCCATCTTCGGACCTTCAGCGGACTCTCGCAAGTTTATCATGTCGGACGTTTACAAGTATATAATGACGTTACATCGCGAGTCAATGCGGCCGCGACCTACGAGTACATTGCGCCGTGCCAGCACAAGTCTATCGCGCTGTGACCAACACGTTATACGCGAAGCATCTGCGATGTCGCGAATACCGCACTGTAATCGTTACTTTGAAGATGCCCTGGTTGTTGTGGTGCTCTTCTCAAGTTTCTGCGGAGGCGGTGAGCTTGTAAAGGAGACCGACAGTCGCTTACTGGTTGCGTCCAATCCAGACGGGCAACTCATCGGGACAATTGAGTGGTTGCCGCGGGATGGTGTCGCGGAGGTGATCCCGG
>JAUVRV010000031.1 GCA_030597435.1 Gemmatimonadales bacterium
ATGGTGTTGTTCGATCGCAGCTGGTACAACAGGGCCGGTGTGGAGCGTGTAATGGGGTTCTGCACCAATGCAGAGTACGAAGAGTTCTTGCGTTCCTGCCCCTACTTCGAGCGCATGCTGGTCCGGTCGGGGATCATCTTGATCAAGTATTGGTTCTCAGTCGGTGATGAAGAGCAGGAGCGCCGGTTCCAGGCACGCATAAAAGACCCCACCAAGCGCTGGAAGCTGAGTCCGATGGACCTGCAATCCCGGTCCCGCTGGGTCGAGTACTCGAAAGCCAAAGACGAGATGTTCCACTACACGGACATCAAGCAAGCCCCGTGGTTTGTGGTCAACGCTGACAACAAGAAACGGGCACGATTGAACTGCATCAGCCACGTATTGAGCATGATTCCACACAAAGATGTGGGTGGCAAGAAGGTCAAACTGCCTCCGCGCGGCACGGGTGAGGGCTACGTCCGACCACCGATCGGCGATCAAACCTTCATACCGGAGCCGTTCTAGGGACCGCCCATCGGCAATGGGTAGGGACAAGAACCGCGGTCAGTAGACGTCGAGGTCATTGCCGGACACCACGGCACCGTCGTAACCGGCTTTGACTTCGGCAAGGAGTTCCTCCTCCGTGGTACCCCAGAACAACTGGTGATAGAGAACCAGCAACTGCGGCCTAGCGCGAGAAGCCAACTCGGCTAGCTGTACACTCGAAGTATGGGAACTAGAGTGATACCGTTGCCAAACGGGGTCACGCCGCTCAAAACCGGCCTGTGAGTACACCTCGTGCACGAGCACATCGCAGCCGGCGCAGTGTTCCACAATTGCCTCACTCGGTACCGCATCACCCGAAATCACGATCACACGATCTGCCGACTCGAACCGATACGCAAACGCGTCTTCCCACGATCCGTGCGTCACTCGCAACGCGGTTACCTTCACGTTCTCATCCTGATAGATCAAGCCCGGCTCGATCTCGTGAACGTTCACCTTGTACCCGTCTGGATTGGCTGGTTCCAAGCCGTCGAGCCTGGCGCCGATATCTCCGGCATACGCCGCCTGGATATGATCCACCATGGCACGACTTCCGGTAGGACCAAACAGTTCCAGTGGTCGATCGCGCTCCAACACCCATGGAGTGAAGATGAGATCGGGTAAGCCGAGTGTGTGATCCGAGTGCAAGTGCGTAATGAAGACATGCCCGAGATTGGAGACCCGCAATCCCTCGACTCCCATGCTGTGTGCGGCCGCAGCGCGCCGCACCACACCCGGTCCGGCGTCCACCAGGTAAGGTACTCCGTTGACTACGACGGCTACCGCTGGCCCCGAACGATCCGGATCGGCATTGGGAGTTCCCGTGCCCAACAGTACGAGATGGGTTCCGGTCGAGTAGTCAATGTCGGGACTGCCCTCTGACTCACCAGCGGTGCATGCGACCGTGAACAGCAGGATGCCCCCGAGTATCTCCCGCCACATACGCAGAAGCCCGGGAGGTATCGCAGGATGCTGGTTCATTTCTCCAGGAACTGTGACACTGCCCGCTTGAAGTCGGGTGTTGCCCTGGCAACAGCGTTCACCTTGGCACCCAATGCAATCGCCGCTTCAAAGCTGCGGCCCTCGACTTCGTACAGCTGGCGCTTGATCAGGGCAACGGCCGATGGACTCGCGGCCGCCATCTCCGCAACCGTCGCATCTATCGACGCGGCAAACTCATCGGCAGCGATCACTCGAGATACCAGACCAACCTGGAGCGCTTCCGGCGCAGAGAGAATATGTCCGGTACCTACCAGGTCGTAGGCGACCTTCTCCCCCACAGCCCGGCGCAACATCGCGATGACCATCGCGGGTACGAAGCCGCGTTTCACCTCCGGATAGCCAAATGAAGCGGCCGCATGTGCCAGGACCACATCGCACGCGGTCGCCAGACCGCATCCTCCAGCTAGAGCCCGGCCGCGCACCACCGCGACGACGGACTTGGGCAACCGCCTCATCGCAATGAACACGTCACCCAACCGCTGCGCGTTGGCAGCGTTTTCGTCCGCACTCTTGTCCGCCGACTCCAGTAGTTCCGCCAGGTCCGCCCCGGCACAGAAGTCCTTCCCCGCACCACGAATCACTACCACCCGTACTGCCGCATCTACCTCGGCGCGCTCGAGTTGCTCGTGCAACGCGTCTATCATCAGTGAATCGAGTGCGTTGCGCTTCTCCGGTCTGTTGAGAGTGAGCGTCAAAACGCCACTGTAAAGTTCGGCCAGCACTCGCTCAGCGGACATCGAGATCTCGTGGCACGGGAATCTCCATTCTCAACAATGCGGTCGAAAACACCTTACCTTGAGCGTCGGTCTTGAGTGAGAGGGTACCTCCTTCACCCAACGCGCCATGCAACAGAAAGTTCAACGCGTTGAGGTTGGGAAGCTCGAAGCGTTCGACTTTGCCTTTCACCGTTCCCTTGAAATGGCGCGCCACCCGTGCCGCCGTCACTTGCTTCTCGAGCAACGGATAGTATTCCGGCTTGAGCGCAATCAGGCCGATGTTAGCCGTATCACCCTTGTCACCGCTGCGGGCATGGGCAATTCGAACGAGTTGAATCCGCTGCGGCCTACGCCGTCTTGGCGGTCTCTTCATGCCCTCATTATCTCCACCTTTGCCTCGATCACGCTCTTGGGAATCAATGCGGGCCAATACGCGATGATCTCCTCAACTTTGGGTCGGCCACTCGCGAAACCAGTCACACTCGGCGGCCCATTCAGAATGAGCGGCGCTATCTCACGACTGAAACGCTCAACCGGCGCCCGATCGCGGGCCCGCACGGCTACCCGCAGCTGTACCTCGGGAATGTCCGGACTCACCGGTCCTGCCAATCGGCCGTGGGTCGCGTTGACTCCCACCATCTCTGTCAGGATCTCGTCGAACTCGAGATCCAAACGTCGCAGCCGCTCACGCAGAATCCGATCTGCCTTTCTGGCTTTCTTCAATGCGTCAGGCCACGCATACACCAGGGTGCCAACAGCCTTGTAGCCCCACGAGTACGATATCGAAACCTTGAGAGAATCCGTGGCCGCACCGCCTGTAACGCCGGAGACGCCGACCCGGTCCCTCCCCAGTTGTTTGAGCTTGATAGTAGTGAAATCGGCAATACAATCCGGTGTGATGTAGCTCTTGGGATCGCCCATCTCGTACAGCAACTGCTCGGTAATACTGGCTACACTCACGCGGCCACCGGTTCCCTCGTGTTTGGTGACAACGAAAGTTCCGTCGGGTGAAACCTCTACGATGGGATATCCCGGATCGTCCATTCGCGGTATGCGTTCCCAGTTGACCAGACAATTGCCACCGGTGCATTGGGCACCACACTCGATGATATGGCCTGCTACCGTTCCCGCGGCCATCTTGGGCCAATCGTCTTTGCGCCACCCGAAGCTGTGGATCATGGGAGCGAGCGCCAAGCCCGTATCAGTCACTCTCCCGGTGATCACGATATCACCGCCACGCTTTAGAGCCTGAACAATGGGCCACGCTCCCAGGTAAACGTTGGCGCTCTGAATGAGATCACGCACCAGCGAGAGCGGCTCACCCGTCTCCATGTTGTGCAGTTCGTGTCCCTGTTCCGTCAGCTCGTCCAGGCAACCCATGATGTCGTCGCCAGTAACCAGAGCCACTCTGACCTTGCCCGCGAGCCCTTGCTCTCTGGCACAGGTCAACACCGCTTCGGCACAAGCAAGTGGATTCACCCCGCCGGCATTCGCAGTTACGCGCACACCGCGCGCTACTATCTCCGGCAGCAGTTGGCCCATCAGCGGAACAAAATCCTTCGCGTATCCCAAAGCTGGATCGCGGGACCGTTGTTTCTGCATGATGGACATGGTGACCTCGGCCAAGTAGTCCATCATGAGATAATCGATGGGACCGCCGGTCACCTGACGCACCGGCGCCTCCAACCAGTCACCCCAGAAACCTTGGCCTGACGCGATTCTGATGGGTCTGTTCGTGGACATGTCAGCCTGTCGCTTGCGTTGGGTCTACGAGCCCGTCCGTCGCATCGTAACTGCACCACGGCGAACAGCGGCAGGGCCAGAGGGCGTCTTCGCGGTCACATCGACCACGGGCTCGAAACCATCCGGTAGCAGGAATCCGGCTGGGACCGGCGGAAAACTGAACGTGCGGATCTCACCAGGTGCAAGTCGTACTGACACGCTGTCCGCGGCAATGGCCGTATCGAGCGGCAGTGGTTCAGCCAACACGAATTGGACTCGAATCTGTCCTCCCCACTCGGGCTGCGGTTCTATGTGCGCGTATGCCGGAATCAGTTCAATCACGAGATCACCCTTGTACTCCAGCGAGTCGAGACCAACTGTCTGACGTCCAAAGGCGTAGTTGAGTGGATTGTCCATCAACTTGGCACCGGTCGAATCGAACAGGGTCACTCCGAAGTCGGTAATCCCGTGCCAGTACCCTGAGGGTAGGGCTACCTCTATGACCAACTCATCCGCCCACGTCGGCTGTGAGACCCTGACCGTGTGCGGCGCGGACCCGGTTCCCCCAACCTCTTGCTGCAGCATCGCCCCGGTGATTGACGCCGAGAGTGTCGCGGTAACTCGATCGCTGGTGGTGTTCCTGACCGACACGACGGCGTTCTCCGTGACTGCCGTCAGGCTCACTTCCGGCAGTGCGGCTGCGAGTGCGTAGCTCACAGCTTCTGATGGCGGCGCAACAACTACCGCCTCATACACCCCGGGAACGAGGTCATCGCCAGTGACGTTGATACCTGTCCAGTTCGTGCCCTCACTCGTGACACTACTGAGATTGCGCTGAGGCTGACCGTCCGGCTCGAACAAATAGAGTGTCGCTCCCGCACCACCAGTGGAGACTGATATGCTCACTTCCAATCCACCAGCGCCCTCGGGAACTTCAAAGAAGTACCTGTCAATTGTACCGGCTTCGAGCTCGCCACCGGAGCTATAGGGGCGGGAGAGAGAACGGGGTACTACAACAGTATTTACGAGACTGAAGGAAGGACCAGCCAATGTGTCGGTGACCGGTCGTGCCCACACGGTCCCCACATACAGTCCCGGCTCGGTGAGCCCGGCCGGATCGTAGCGGAGCGTGATGGTCGCCGGTCGCCCTTGGGGCTCGATGGTGGGCGGTGCTTCGATCCAGTCAACGTCGGATATCAACTCCAGTTGCGCCGCGGGCTGACCACCCACAGATGTGACCCGGAACCTCTGGATAGTGTCACCTGGAGACACCAGGCCTGTCCTACGATATGCGGCGGTACCGACCGATGAATTGCCGCCGTCGGGAAGTGCTCTCACCGAGTAGACCCCGGCCTGGTGCGAGGCCATCAGCCATCGGTATGCTGCCCCGACGTTGGGGACACCCGCCCCTACGTCAATTCGGGTTGCTCCTTTCGGTACCACGGCGGTGTTCGTGAGTGAGCGGGTCAGATCAATCGCTCTGGCACGCCTACCGCGTTCGAGGGTGGCCGATTGCAGCACGGCGGCTAACCCCGCCACCTGCGGCACTGCAAAACTGGTCCCGGGTTGGATCTCCTCACCCGCGTGCCACCGCGGGACATTAGAGAAAGCAACTCCCGGTGCGCACAGATCGGGCTTGGCCAATTCGCCACCCCGGGCACTCCACCATGCGACCAGGTCATCCGGCGGAGCCGTTCCCGGCTTGGGAGGCTTGGCGAATACTCCGGGGAACATGGCGCAGACGGCGATGGCGTACTCGGAAGAGCCCGGAAACCCCACAGTGGAGACCCCTGGTCCGTCGTTTCCTGCGGCGATCACGAACAGCACTTCGGGGTGCCTCAACGCGAAATCGTCTATGATCGAATCGATCGCGGCCGAGCCCTCGAGTTCGTTACCGACACCGTAACTAAGATTCAATATCAACGCGAGATTGCGCTGCTGCGCAAAATCGGCCGCGTAATTCATCGCCCTCACGATGCTACCAGTTACCGAAATGCCACCGCGAGCATTGTCGGCAATCTTGAGCCCGAGGATCTGGGCCCCTGGCGCAATACCATCGAATCCCTGCACACCAAACATGTTGTGGCCGGCCGCGATGCCCGCCACATGCGTGCCGTGACTGGAGTTGTCGAAGTACAAATCCAGTTCAGGTACTCCGTCCATCTCGCGCAGGTTGACGGCGATGGTGATAGGACCGGGACCCGTGGTAGACGGTGAAGGTGTCAGCCAAAAGGTCTCATGGGCCACCATGAAATCTCGTACCGGGGTCTCATCGTCGAGAGCGAGGTCACCATCCGTATCGGTAACCACGAACCAGCCACTGCTCGCCTTGGCGACGACCACGGGAAACTCATCGGTGTTGGTTCCATTGCCGTTCACGTCGGCGGCCGGGACGGTTCCCAGCGGCAGCTCACGGAACACGCCACCGTAATACGGCGGTGACGCGAGTCGCGCCACGCGCCCGAATCCACTGAGTCTCATGTTGCCAACGACCACCGTATCTCGACCCAAGGTAGTCACCGGCCCAAGTTGGATCCTACCCTCGCCCGAGAAGTCGCGCAGGTCGAGGATCTTGGGGCTCCCGGCCGAGGTGCGTGCTAGTCCCGGCAGTCCCGCATCCACACCGCTATCGAGGATTCCGATGACCACGCCGCGTCCATCTTGCTGCGGATGATTCAACCGAAACGAATCAACCCCCATGCTACTGACCGGCAGCAGTCCGGCGAGCATTGCTATGCGCGGTGGGATTATTGGGTCATTGAACTGAACCGCGGTGCTCACCGGTGGAGCAACGGCGCTGCTCTCCGACGTATCGGCAATGTCAATCGGTTGGGGCAGCGACTGACTGCCTGTAGCCGACGCGCACGCAGTGGAAACGAGCAATCCGACAACAGCGACGCCCCGTGTTGTTAATCGAACTGCGGCGATCATGCCGCTGTATAATCCAGAGGAGGAAGGACGAACGGTCCTATGTGCGGTCCACTGTAGTTGCTGACAACGCCGAGTGCAAAGGCCAGCATCTTCCTCGTGTCTTCGGGGGTCACGATCGTATCCACGTGGCCCATGGCCCCGGCGTGCTTGGCATCCAACTGGTGTTCATACGCAGCACGCATCTTGTCTACTCGATCTGCCAACTCCGGATCACTCACTTTGGCACCAAACACCGCAGTGACAGCCGACTCTCCTTCCATCACCGCCATCCGACCCGTCGGCCACGAGAAGATGAAATCAGGATCGAATCCTTGTCCGGCCATGGCATAATAACCGGCTCCGGATGCGTGATTGACGGTCAGCACGAGCTTCGGAGCCACAGCCGTCGCCATTGCCTCTACAAACAGTGCACCGGCCCGAATGATCCCGGAGTGTTCCGCTTCCGGACCCACCATGAATCCACTCACGTCCTGGATGAACAACAGAGGAATGCGTTCGCGACTGGCGTTCTCGATGAAGTAAGCAACCTTCTCGGCGCTCTCGGTATATACGATTCCACCCGACCTGGGGGGCTCCCCATCCTTTCCCTTAATGAGGCCCCGCTGGTTTGCTATGACGGCGACCACATGACCTTCGATAGCACCATGCCCGCACATCATCTCCTTGGCGATGTCGGCCTGGAACTCCTCGAGCTGACCGCGATCGAGTACGCAGGCGAGAACGTCACGCATGTCGTAAGCCATGCGATGGTTGCGTGGCAAGATCTCATAGAGGTCGGCGGGAGGTCTTGCAGGAGGCGCCGGTTCGCGCCGACTTTGACTCGGGCCAACAGTACGCGGTAGCTGCTCGACATAGGACCTGATCTGCTGGATGCACTCTTCGTCAGTCTTGCAACGGTAGTGGGCAACCGCACTGATGGTAGTGTGCGTCACTGCTCCACCGAGCGTCTCTCCGTCCACTCGTTGGCCCGTCGCCCCTTGCACCAGATTCGCACCACCCAATCCCATGAACGACGTCTGTTCGACCATGAAGATGATGTCTGACAGCGCCGGTAGGTAGGCACCTCCTGCCACACATTGCCCCATGACCGCGCTGATCTGCGGTACGTGCAGATACCGACGCATGATGGAGTTGTAGTAGAAGATGCGGGCGGCTCCGTATTGACCGGGGAACACGCCCTCTTGATACGGCAGATTGACTCCGGCAGAGTCCACCAAATAGATGATCGGAATGCGCTGCCGCATAGCTATTTCCTGGGCCCGGAGCATCTTCTTGCTGGTCTCCGGCCACCAGGCACCGGCCTTGACCGTTGCATCGTTGGCCACGACGACGACTTCACGCCCCGCGACTACTCCCACACCCGTAATCACCCCGGCACCGGGAGCCGCACCATCGTAGGCGTCGTACGCAACCAGGAGACCGACTTCCATCCAAGGAGCATCCGGATCGATCAGGCTCTGTACACGCTCGCGCGCGGTCAGCTTTCCCTGGTCATGCTGGCGGCGGATCTTAGCGGTGCCACCACCCTGCTCCAAGCGTCTTACCAGTTCCTGATATTCTTCCGTGAGTTGACGCAGTCGACTAGAGTCTGTTATCAGAACCTCTCGGGTTAGGCAGTCTGGCTCTGGATCCACATAGTGACGAAGTCCACGATGTCATCGGTCGATGTGCCGGGTCCGAAGAGCCTTGCAACCCCTTGAGCCTCCAGCTTGTCGATGTCGTCTTGCGGGATGATGCCACCGCCGATTACCAGGATGTCATCCCGACCTTGACTCGACAGGAGTTGCTTGACCCTCGGGAAGAGGGTCAAGTGCGCTCCTGACAGAATTGAAAGACCAACCACGTCCACATCTTCCTGGACAGCGGCAGTCACGATCATCTCGGGGGTTTGATGCAGGCCGGTGTAAATCACCTCCATGCCTGCATCGCGCAGCCCGGCGGCAACGACCTTCGCGCCGCGGTCGTGTCCGTCCAGACCGGGCTTGCCGATCAGGATGCGGATCGGCCGCGTCGCCTTACCCTCCGCGGGCCCTCGGGAACCAGCTACCATGGTGCGGTGAAGCTACCGAAGTCCACTACTGGAAACAAGTTATCCGCCACGAGTCAGTCACCCCTGAACCGCAGCAGAGCGGCCAATCCGTGCACCTCGGAACGAGCCTCCACGCCCTCCATCACGTCGACCCGACCGCCCTGACGCAGCACTTCCTCGATAGCCTCATCTACCACATCGGGCAGCGTTCCCGCGTCTCCCTCGTTCTCGCAATCGTCCGCTTTGGTGGTAAGCCGACCGGTGACGGTACAGCGGAACCCTCCCTCTGCTGCCGTGGGGTCCACCAGCAGTGTCCGTACCTGCCCGTTCGACAGTGCCTTGAGTGTCGCCTCCACACCATCGACTGCCCAGCCGGTCCCCAGACCTTCCTTCAGCTCTTTCGCGTGTTCCGCCTCCGACTTCCGCTCGCTCTGCTGACGCACCGACAACACGGAGTCCCACACCTCGTGGTGACTGGCCGTCTTGGGATTCACTTTCGCGATGCCGAGCAAGGCTTTTCGCACATATGGATGTAGATGCGGCACCAGTTCACTCGCGACAGAACCGTTACCTGCTAGCACCACACCTCGTACATCCGGCCCACGCGATAGCTCAAACAGCCTATCGGCAATGTCGGCGTAATGCCGATCCTTACCCTCTTGGATGCGACGCTGATAGTTGTGCTCGCCGGCGCTGGATTGGCCGGCCCCTGAAACCGAGCGCCCACCGTGGAATCGTCCTGTCCGCGTGGTTTCTCCCGGGACTATACCCGGCAGCTCTTCGATCCCAAACGCGGTAACCCGGAAGAACCTCGCTCTAGTTCTGCCGTAGGCAGCACAGACAACCAAGCCGAACTCGTCATCCAGTGCCGCAAGCTCCCGGATCAGCGGTGATCTGTCGATAGCCAAACGCGAGCGGAACACGCTCGGCAGTGGAACGGCCTCGAACAGGTCAAGGGGCTCACATGCGAACACAACTATGCCACGCCCCGTGGGTAGGTTCGAAGGATCATCGAGATGCTCGCGCACACGATCCAGATCACGCCCCACGGTCTCACGTTCCGCACGGGATACGGCCATCTTGTCGAGCCATGCCAACCGCTCCTTGATGCGGTTCTTCAGCTTGATCGTGTACTTGCCCCGGCTTCTGTCCCGTGGCTCTAACTTCAGATAGCACGAGACTACCCAGTGCTTAGTTGTACCAACTGCGGCGATCCGATCCAGAATTGCATGCAGTGTAGGTGGACCGGTTCGTTCAATTGTCGCTGTCATATAGTCCCTCTGGTCTCCGGTGTACTGCTAGAAGAAAACGGGTTCGCGGTATGCGCCGTACACGGCCTCCAGCGCGTGTCGCATCTCGTAGAGCGTACAATAGCTCCTGGCGCAATCGAGCATCGGAGGTATCACGTTCTCATCACGCTCGGCGGCCTCACGCAGCGCAACGAGGCACTCCTCAACACGGCCGTTGTCGCGACGGGCTCTCAGACTAGCCAACCGCTCCCGCTGGGTTGTGTCGGCCGCTTCACTCACCTTGAGGATTTCGAGTTCCTCGCCGTCCTGGTCCATGAAGTCATTGACCCCTACAACCACCCTACGATGCTGCTCGACTTCGTGTTGAAACCTCAGGGCGCTCTGCGCTATCTGGCGCTGGTACCAACCACCCTCTATCCCACGTACAACACCACCTAGCTTGTTGATCTGTTCAAACAGATTCTCGGCCTCTTGTTCCATGCGGTTCGTCATGGACTCCACATAGTACGAGCCACCCAACGGGTCCATCACGTTGGCGACACCAGTCTCGTGCGCCAGGATCTGTTGCGTGCGCAGCGCGAGCTTCACGGCGCCTTCCGTTGGCAGCGCCAACGTCTCGTCCAGGGAGTTCGTGTGCAGCGATTGAGCACCGGCCAACGCAGCAGCCATGGCCTGATAGGCAACGCGAACGACGTTGTTCATGGGTTGCTGGGCCGTTAGTGACACGCCGGCCGTCTGGCAATGGAACCGCATCATCTCTGAGCGTGTCTTCTTTGCCCCATAACGTTCCCGCATGTGTCGCGCCCAGATGCGACGCGCAGCACGCATCTTGGCTATTTCTTCGAAGAAGTCGTTGTGCACATCCCAGAAAAACGACAACCGTGGTGCGAAATCATCGACGTCCAGGCCCGCTGCGACGGCCCGCTCGACATACTCGAAACCGTTTGCCAGCGTGAATGCCAGCTCCTGTACCGCCGTGGATCCGGCTTCGCGTATGTGATAGCCGCTAATCGAAATCGTATTCCACTGCGGTGTGTGTTCCGATGCCCACTCGAACATGTCGACTATGATCTTCAACGCGGGTTCTACCGGAAACACCCATGCATGTTGCGCCTGGTATTCCTTGAGGATGTCGTTCTGCACAGTCCCACGTAGCTTCGATATGTCCGCGCCCTGACGCTCTGCAGCCGCTACGTAGAAACAGAACAGCATCGCGGCCGGACCGTTGATCGTCATCGAGGTCGACACCTGCTCCATGGGAATCCCGTCAAACATGGTCTCCATGTCCTCCAGGGACGAGATGGCTACACCACATTTGCCAACCTCGCCCTCCGAGCGCGGGCTGTCCGAGTCGTACCCCATGAGAGTTGGGAAATCGAAGGCCACCGAAAGACCGGTTTGACCTCGCACCAACAGGAACGTGTAACGTCCATTTGTGTCTACGGCAGTACCAAAGCCCGAGAACTGCCGCATGGTCCAGAGCCGGCCGCGGTACATCGTGGGGTGGATCCCCCTCGTGTACGGGTAGCTACCAGGGTCGCTGAGCTGTCCGCTGGGATCGAAGCCAGCCAGATCGGACGGCGTGTACAGTGGCTCGACTTCGGCTGACGATTGCGTAACGAAGTCGACGTTGCGCTTGCCGGCCTTGTCGTATTGCCCACGCCAGATCTCGTGTGCTTCGTCATGCTTCATTGTCTTCACCACCTTCTAATGCTCCGGCGACGATCTCCTGTGCCAGGCGGTAGGGACTGACATCTCCCTTCACGACACCCTCCAATCCCGCTGCGAGAATTCGCTCACCGCTACCTTCTAGCCACACCATCGCACTCAAATTGCGATCCACGACTTCTCGCGTGTGACGCTCTAGCCGCACTCTTCTCCGTTTTTCGAGTTCGCCACAGCCGGTCAAGTACTCGTGATGCGCGTCGAGGGCTACGATCAATGCGTCAACACCTTCACCCGTGACGGCCACAGTGGTCAGCGTCGGACGTGACCAACCACCGTCCGCTTCAGTCTCTGCCTGAGACATGCCACCCATCTCTTTGACCGAGTGGTGTGCCCGGACCTGACGGTACGCGTTGCCGCTCGTGAGACCCAGCATCACATCCACCTCCTGGACCAGCCGCTCGGCACCAGGGCGATCGGCCTTGTTCACCACAAACACGTCCGCGATCTCCATTACTCCTGCTTTGAGCACCTGGATCCCGTCACCTGACGCCGGAACGAGCACCAGCGCGGATGTGTCCGCGCCAGCAGCTATCGTCAACTCGGACTGGCCGACACCCACGGTCTCGATGATGATCCGATCGAAACCAAAAGCGTCCAGCACGTCACAGACCTCGGTGGTCGTCGTCGCCAATCCACCCAGAGCGCCGCGCGCAGCCATGGAGCGGATGTAGACGCCCGGATCCAGTGTCACCGACTCCATGCGAATGCGATCACCCAGCAACGCA
>JAUVRV010000020.1 GCA_030597435.1 Gemmatimonadales bacterium
AGACTCATAGGATAGCTTTGTCCAATGATTGAGCAGCCATGGTCTGGCTGATATCTGGAGCAACACGTAGTTTAGGGTCCTATGAGTGACATCCCCGACCGCTTGGTCACCGCCCTGGCCGACCACTACAAGATCGAGAAACAGATCGGCTCGGGTGGCATGGCCACAGTCTATCTGGCAGCGGACCTCAAGCAGCACCGTCAAGTCGCAATCAAGGTCCTGCGCCCCGAGTTAGCCCACGCTCTGGGCCCCGAGCGATTCCTCCGTGAAGTCGAAATCGCTGCTAACCTGACCCACCCACACATACTGCCGGTACACGATTCAGGTGAGGCAGGTGGATTTCTTTACTACGTGATGCCTTATGTGGCAGGGGAGTCGCTGCGGGACCGGCTAAACCGTGAGAGTCAATTGCCGATCGGGGATGCGCTGGAGATCGCTCGTGAGGCGGCGTTGGGTTTGAGTCATGCTCACTCGCATGGCGTGGTACACAGGGATATCAAACCAGAGAACATCATGTTGTCCGGTGGGTCGGCCGTGGTTACCGATTTCGGAATCGCGCGCGCCATCTCCGAGAGCGATGATGAAAAACTCACCGAGACCGGTGTTACTGTAGGAACTCCGTCCTACATGAGTCCCGAGCAAGCTGCGGGTCAGCGGAACCTCGACGGCCGCAGTGACATCTATTCCCTCGGTTGCGTGCTGTACGAAATGCTGGCAGGCCAAGCGCCGTTCACCGGACCGACTATCGAGAGCATCGTACATCAACATCTAGCCGCTGAGCCGCATCCTGTCACCAATCTTAGGTCCACGGTGCCAGCACCCGTGGAGCGTACATTGAGTCGTTCGCTTGCCAAGTCGCCCGCCGACCGGCACCCATCTGCACAGGCCTTTGCGGATGAGCTACGGTCCGAGGCGGCAACCATCACGTCAGGAGTTGCTGCGGCTTCGCCGAGGGGTGTCTTTCCTTACCGCCAGGTTGGGATCGCGATCGGCTCTTCGATATTGCTGATAGTGCTTGTTTACGCCCTCGTCATGGTGATCGGATTGCCCGACTGGGTGTTCCTTGCTGCAGCTGGTCTGGTAATGCTTGGCATACCGCTTCTGCTACTGACCGGTCATGCCGAGAGGAGACGACATCCCAAGGTCTCAGGCGAATCGCCGGTTGCTTCGCACCGGGTCCACTCTTGGTTCACGTGGCGTCGGTTCTATGTCAGCGGTGCCATTGCCTTCTCAGCCCTGGGGGCTGTGACTGCCGTTTACATGGCGATGCGCATCCTCGGTATTGGACCGGTCGCCACTTTGATGGCCAAGGGTGTGCTCGCAGAGCGGGATGTGCTGATCGTGGCGAGCTTCGACGATCATACGGGCGACTCCACTCTAGCGCTGGCACTCACTGAGGCGATTCATATTGACCTGACTCAATCACCGACAGTGACGGTGATGTCTCCCGGCGACCTGACCATCGCTCTTCAGAGAATGGAAAGGGCGCCTCAAACACACGTAACGGCAGGTGTCGCCCGGGGAATTGCGGTGAGAGAGGGTATCAAGGCCGTATTGACAGGAGACATCCATGCTGCGGGTACCGGTTACGTGCTGTCAGCCCAGCTTGTGTCCGCTGAGTCCAATGAGATCCTCACGGCTGTTAGAGTAACGGCGCGCGATTCGACGCGGATAGTGGACGCGATTGACAAGTTGTCCGCCAAGCTCAGAGAGCGCATCGGCGAGTCCTTGAGAACCATTCGCCGGTCGCCGGCTCTGTCTCGAGTCACTACATCGTCACTGCCCGCCTTGCGTCGTTATACCAGGGCGTTGGAAGCAGCCGATCAAGGTGATGTCGACAAGGCGATGGATCTCCTCGAGGAAGCTGTCGAACTGGACACGGCATTTGCGATGGCCTATCGGAAGCTCGGTGTGATGTTGAGAAACCGGGGCTTGTCGCGTGCACGGAGGATCGACGTAGTCTCGAAGGCATATGAGCATCGAGAGCGCCTGACTGAGCGTGAGGGCTATCTCGCTACAGCAGCTTATCACGAGTATGTAGTGGGAGACGATGAACGTGCAATCCAGGCTTATGAGGCAATGCTTGATTTGGATCCGGATGATCCGTGGGCGCTCAACAACCTCGGAGTGATGCACGGGATGCGTCGGGAGCATGCGCAAGCGGCCCAAGCCTATGCCCGTGCTTTCGAAGTTGATAGCGCGAGTCCCCTGGCCATCAACAACCTCGCTTATTCGCTGATGAACTTGGGGGATCTAGCCGGGGCCGACAGCGCAATCGAAGTTGCATACCGCTTGTTTCCGAATGATCCGACGGTGGCGGAGCGTGAAGCACAACTGGCGTTCGCTCGAGGTGAGTATGACCGCGGGTCTGCAATTGTTGATTCGATGCGGGCGGCTACCCAAAGCCCCTATTGGAATGTTCGGGCGGGCGTGATACTGATGTTTCTGGATGGACTGATGGGCAGGCCACAGGCCTTCGACCGAGGTATGGGTGATTACACAGCTGTCGTCGAGAGAGCCGGTACCGGAGGTGCGTATCTCAGGCTTGTCGGCAGCGAGGCGCAGTATGATGTATACGTCCGTGGTTTGCCGAATGCGGCGCTGAGCCGGCTGGATGCGGCCGTCGAGCGGTTCTTCGAGTCCCTCGAACCGGAAGACCGTCCCCATGCCGATCTGGCCGAAGCCTACGCCGTGGCCGGCAATCTCGAGCGCGCTCGAGAATTGCTCGACGAGGGAGAGCGGGTACTGGATCCGGGATTGTTGCGGCAATTACGGAGTTCGTACCACAGCGCACGTGGCTACATCGCGCTTGCAGAGGAGCGCTTTGCCGATGCCGTGACCGAGTTCAAACTCATGGACGCGGAGTTGGGCTGCGTGATCTGCCCACTGCACGGAATGGGAACGGCCTACCGGTTGGCCGGTGAGCCCGACTCGGCGATCGCAGTCCTTGAACGGTACGTGAACACACCGCGTGCCTCGCGATTGCTTCAGGATGTCCTCTGGATACCGAGCGTCTACGTGCATCTGGGAGAACTGTACGAGGAGCGGGGCGATCGCGAGCGTGCAGCCGACTACTACAATAGGCTCGTTGAGCTATGGCATGATGCCGAGCCGGAGTTGCAGCCGGTGATCCAAGATCTACGCCGGAGAATCGCGAGTTTGGTGGGAGAGCCGCGCCCGTCTTCTTCCCCTCCTTCCCCTGCTTCCCCTCCTATCTCCTAACAAAGGTATCGATATGCCATACGTCGTCCCCGCAATCGGAGTCCTGATAGTACTAGCCGCAATCGCAATACTCGTTGCTCCGGGGAAGTGGAAGAAAGTGTTCGTCCGTATTGCCCAAGGTAACTGGCTCTACGTTGCCGCAGCATTCAGGATAATCGTCGGCGTGCTCTTCATTCTGGCTGCGGAGAATACCCGCACACCGATGGCGGTGAAGGTCATTGGTGCACTCATCATTGTAGCTGGCGTGATGATCCCGATCATCGGCCCCAAGAAGCTCGCGCTGTTCATACAGCTCATGCTTGCCAAGAAAGACTCGACACTGCGACTGTTTGGGATCGCTGCGGGAGCGTTAGGAGCGTTCTTCATTTGGACGGGGAACTAGGGCCGCCGACTAGCGCGGATGGGTGCGGTAGAGTCCCGGGCTGAGAGCCCGCGGCCGGCTGCCCAAGGTGAGTAGTGCGTCCTTAAGGACGCTGTTCTTGGCCGAGTCCGCCCTCTCAGGGCGGGACCTACTCCGCCCTCAACGCCTCCAACGGATCGACCCCCGCTGCCTTTCGGGCCGGTAGGTAGCTCGCGAGCAGGACGATGACGGTCGTACCGGCTGCGACCGTTGTGTAGGTGATCGCATCCACTGGGCTAACGCCGTATAACAAGCTCGACATCAATCGAGTGAGACCGAATGCGGCCAGCAGTCCCACCGTTACACCGGTGCCAGCGAGCCTCAGTCCGTGCCTCAACACCATCTTCATCACGGTTCCTGTCTGAGCACCAAGGGCGATTCGCACGCCGATCTCTCGCGTTCTCTGGGTTACCACGTAAGAGATCACACCGTAGACCCCTACCATACCGAGCAGTAGAGCGACTGCGGTTGTTACCGCTAGCATGACCAAGGTGAATGATGTGCGTGCAGTTGAACGATCGAGGATGTCTTCGAGGGTTCGTACACCGGCCAACGGCAGATTCGAGTTGATCGACCAGATCACTCGTCTGATCTCATCGAGGAATCCGGCCGTTCCGGTTCTGTCGCTGCGGATCGCATAGGCCATGGTGCGGTTGGCGAAGAGCGAGTCACCAACAATGTCCTGCCAGGGGTTGGGACCTATCATAGGCCAATAGACGACCGTGGCCGCTGCTTCAGATACTCCATTGTCGCGCACATCGCCAACTACCCCGACGATTGTTCTCCAATCACTCCCCGGTTGCAATCCGGTCCCGACGCGCTTGCCAATCGCGTCTGCAGGAGAATCCCAATACTCTCGTGCGAGGTTCTCGGTTATCACGACGACACGCGCCCTCTCGTGGAGATCTGACCAGGTGATGGCTCTGCCTGCGACTACGGGGTTGCCCATTGTTTCGAAGTAACCAGCGCCAATCCACTTGAAACTGCGCACCGGTGGCAGTTGGCCCTCGCCCAACGGGAATTCCTCCACATAGATTGGATCGAATCCGGCCGAACCATCCATGGTGATCGATGTCGACAGACCGACGGAGGTTACACCGGGAATTTCACCGATTCGTCTCGCGATCAACTCATGAGATAGGGCCATCTCGCCGACGTCCTGTACTTCGGCACTCGGAATTGAGACACGGAGAGTGAGCACCGCTGCGGGATCACGGAATCCTGGTTCCACCGCCATCAGCGATTGAAAACTCCGGATCATGAGTCCCGATCCGATCAACAACACTATCGCCAGCGCGACCTGTGCTACCACCAGTGCGTTGCGAATTCGGTTGCGCTGGCGGCTGCTGCTTGCGCCGCGCCCACCCTCCTTTAACGCACTCACCAGGTTGAGGCGCCCGTAGCGGAACACGGGCAGCAGACTCACCGCCAAGCTTGCCACGACCGCTACACCAACTGTGAACAACAGCACCATGGGACCGATGTAGATCTCTTCGAGTCGCGGGAGGTTATTCGGCGCCATCGCCAGGAGAACTTGGAGCCCGGCGTATGCGAGTCCCAGGCTCAAAACACAGCCGACCAGTCCAAGCACAACAGTCTCGGTGACGAACTGACTGGCGATCCGGCCGCGCGCGGCACCCATGGCTGTGCGTACTGCCACTTCGCGATCCCGACCTTCGGCACGCACCAAGGAGAGATTCGCCACGTTGGCACAAGCGATGAGCAACACCATCCCGGCGGTGCCGAGTAACACCCAGAGCACATTGCCAACGCTGCCAATGACGTCTGTCTTGAGCGGTGTCAGAACTGGCGCAGCTTTGGCTTCTTCCAACAGTGCCATCGTCATCCCGCCGGGGAACTTCTCGACGGCGATCGGCAACAGTCGTGTCAACTCCGCGGTGGCTTGTGGCACCGTGACGCCCGGCTTGAGCCGTCCGAGGCTTCTGAAGCTGAACTGACCCACGAAGACCTGCGATCGGTCCCAGCGCATCGGAAAATAGATGGCCGGGTCCTCTCCCAGTAACCGGAAGTCCGCCGGCATCACGCCGATGATCTGCCGCGCGATGCCGTTTGCCATCAGTGTACGACCGATGACGTTGGGATCGCTCCCGAAGCTGCTACGCCAGTACCTGTAGCTGAGTATCGCGGTCATAGGCGTTTCGGGTGTGTCGTCTTCCCGATTGAAGCGACGCCCGATTGCGGGCTGTACTCGCAAAGCCCTGAAGAGCCCGTCGGTTACCCAGATCGCGTCTTCCTGTAACGCCTCGTCGAGACCGGTGACAGCCGTCGTGCCACGATTCCACAGACCAAGATCCTCGAACACTGAACCTTCGTCTTCGTAGGTGAAGTGCAGGGCAGGGGACTGGCTGATCTGTTCGACGTCGAGACCGGGGGCCGTGTTCCACACCCCGACTAGACGATCTGCCTCATCGTATGGCAGCGGTTGCAGTAGAACCCCGTTCACCAGACTGAAGATGGCGGTGTTGGCACCGATGCCCAGTGCCAGGGTGATCGCCGCAACAACAGTGAAACCAGGCGTCCGCCACAGGGTTCTGGTTCCAAATCGTAGGTCAGCCCAAATCCGCTGAAGCAGTCCGTCTCCCCTTCCTACCCGATCCGACACATACGTGGTCGGCGTTGCTGTCTTTGTGAATTTGTCTCGTGTTCTGTGAAACGCGATTGCGAGGGCCTCGCGCCAGTACCAACGGCGTGCGGCCTCGGTGTTCTTGATCGCTCGGCGCCCGTACTCTTCCGTGAGATCGCCCAGCACACTGCGACCGACCGCATCGTGTGGCAGCACCGTTCTGAGCAGAGACTCGGCGATAGACGGAGGCCTTCTCATCCTATGACCTCTTCCAATCCAGCCCACAGGTTGGTGAGCGCTTTCCTGTAGTCACGCAGTGCCGCTATTCCCGGCCGCGTGACCTCGAAGCGCCGCTTGGGATGACCTCCTCGGGCCGAGGTGGCCGATTCGATCTTCCAGCGCAGTAGCCCCTTCTGCTGCAGCCGGTCGAGACTGGAATAGAGGGCACCGCGCGAGACACGGCGCCCGGCCTTGGTCTCCAGTTCCTCGCTGATGCTCGGGCCGTAGGCCTCATCGTCGAGCTGGAGGATGGCCAGCAGCACCAGCTGCTCGAATTCTCCGATGATCGATTGTCTCTTCGTCATATTGGTAGCTCTTGTCGACAGAGTCTGACTTGTAGACAATACGCAGAGACTGCGGGGGAGTTTCAGCCGGGTTCGAAGTAGGGGGTGGGCGGGACCTACGTGGCGGCCGGACCTCGGAAACATGTCAGATGGCCGTCGGTGTAGAGCAGCTCGAATTTGGGAGAAAGGAAGTCCCTGAGACAATCGGCGATGCTGAAGACGACCACCTCGCTGGGTGTTTCGTCGAGTGTCTTTGCCAGTCTCGTGTAGAATGCCCGACCCTTTTCGGTGGCAGGCCGCACCGGTCGGTAGAGATAGATGAAGTCGATCCCGTCGAACGCCTCATCGCACACGTCCTTGACCCGCCACTCGACCCTGTCGGTGGGTATGCCAAGCCAGGCCTGAAGCTGCTTCCCCAATTCCACCATGTCGCTGGAGATCTCTATTTGAATGGTCTTCCGGTGCGGATAGAGGATCTGAAGCAACATTCCTTGCAACCCGTTACCGGCGCCGAGGTCCGCGCTCACCGTGTCGTGTCTGATCCATGGCGCGGCCTCGAGAATCGGGCTCAGTCCACCGGCATGAACCCAGTACCCTCCGGCCTCGTCCATACGGCCGCGTTCGTCCGGTGTGTAACGGGCCTCGTTCATGTGCAGATGGGCATACAAGGTGAGAAACGCCTCCTCCAATTCCTCGCTGTCCTCTCCCTCCGCGCGGGTCAAGAACTTCTGCTTGTACTCGTCGTACCTTGGAAAGCTACGTGCGGCATCGGGTGGCGTTGGCAGGTCGGCGAGCAAGAGCATGAGCCGGAGCAGTTGGCCGCGTTCAGCTTCCGGGTAATCCAGAGTGTGTAGCAGCTGGTCGAGACGGTGCTGCAACTCGCTCATCGCTCAGCGGTCAGCTTGGCCAGGTTGTCGCGGGCGAACCCGATATTGGGATCGAGTGACAAGGCTTTGCGGTACATCTTTATCGCCTCTTCGGTTCTGCCCAGGTCCCTCAAGTTGGACCCCAGATTGGCCCAATCGATTCCAGATTTCGGGTCTATCTCCACAGCACGTCGGAAGCACGCTACCGCGTCCTGATGTCGCTTCAGCTTGTAGTAGCAGAAACCCAGCAGGTTGTGGTTGGCGATGTCGTCCGGGTCGGCTGCGACTGCTCTCTCCAGCACGTCGATGGCCTTATCGAACCGTTCCATCTGCTTGTGGCAGGCACCGACGTAGAAGAGCACACGGCCGAGGTCTTCCTCAGCCGGGTTCAGTGATAGCGCCTCTGTGAAATGATCGAGCGCCGTCTGGATCTTCGCTTCGGCAAAGTCGCACACCCCGTGATAGAACGACACGGGGGCCTTCGGCTCACCGTTCTCGAGTGAGCGGTCGAGATACGGACGAGCCTCGGGATACTCTTCAATGTTGATGTGGCACAGGGCCATTTCGAAGCACATATCCACCAAAGGCACCTGTGCCGAACCGGACTGCAACGCCTCTTCGAATCTGTCGAGCGCCTCGATGTAGTCGCGCCACTCGAACTGGACCTTACCGCGGTAGTAGGCGATCAGACCCTTGTCACGCGTATACTCACTCGCTAGTGCCAGTACCGCTTCGGCCTCCTCGAACAGCCGTGCGTCACGCAGACACAGGCTCTCGTGAATCAGCGCGGCGGCCCGATCTTGTTCCGAGTCTGACAACTCGTACGCATGGTGGGCCAACTCGGCCGCGTCGTCGTACTGTTCCTTGGCCGCGAGTGCCAAAGCCAACTTGAAGTAGAGTTCGCGGCCCTCTTTCTCTCGCTTGTTGGCCGTCAGGTTGAGCCGCATCGACGACGCCGCAAGACCCGTGCATGCGGCACAGTGTCGATCGGTGGGTAATGTCGGGAGAGTGAGGTCACCGTCGGCAGTCGGTCCTAGCTGGACTCCGTCCCCGTTCGTATCCCATTGTTTGAAGCAGGAGGAAGTCTTACCGCCCCGTTCGTCAATCACCAAGTGGGCCCGGCAGGGGAGCAGCAACGACTCCGACTCCTCTGCGACCCGATCCAACGCCGTCTCCAGCACGTGGCTCATCCAGAGTTGCTTCACGAGACCGCCGGCTTCCGGGTCCAAGAAGAAACGCACCTCGTCACTTTTGGTTTGGCTCTGCAGTTTACTCAGTAAGCCACCGGGCAAGTAGAAACTCGGCAGCGCCAACCTGGAGTTGAAGAACTCAGCAGCCTTCAGCGCCTCAGACACAGTTACCTCATGTGACGGCGCGATGATTGGTGCGATGTGAAGCCGGGCCTCACTCATCAGTTCACGGGCTCGAACCTGAAATGGTTTGGCGGGCGAAGTCAGCCTTTCCCACATGAGCCACCTTTCCCCGTTCCTTCCTCTCATGTCCACCAGGACATGCACGTGGAGTGTGGCGAATCCGTTCTGTTCCAGGAAATCGGTTGCGATCTTCAAGACTTCCAGATAGGTAGACAGGTCGTTCGCTTTGCCATTGCCGATGACGAACAGGTGGGAGCGCCAATTCATCCGAGACAGTACCGCCTGCAGCCGGTCGAGTAGCAACCTCCGTCGCGGCGTATCTGCGTTGGGATCGAGAAACACGTAGGCCACTTCGGTAGGATGACCAAAGGGATGACGCCACTCCTTCACGATACTACCCTCTTGCCGCCATCCACCGACTCGGCGCGCCAAGCACTCTCGACTTGCTTGATCTCTTCACTGGACATCCAATCGGTCTCGAACGCGCCGCCAATCGCGAGATATGGAACCAAATCGTTTCTGAGAGGCTTGATTCCACGTTCACGGTAGTTGGCGTAGAGATCGGTCCCGAAGTAGAGATGCATCTGCTGTGCGTTGCTGTTGCCCGGGATCTTCACACCACATTCCTTTACGAACTGCAAGGTTTGCAGCGCATCCTCTTTGGTTTCGTTTGGCAGTGCAAACTGACTGAAGAGTTCCACGTCGAGACCCGAGGCGAGCGCGGTGCGCGCCGCGTGTCCTATTCGCTCGGGTTCGATGCCCTTGTTGAGTGCCGGATAGACATTGGGTGACGCTGACTCCAATCCCATGGCGATGGAGTGAACTCCCGCCCGTTTCATCAGATCGATGAGTGCTGGAGTCAACATGTCGGCGCGTGTCTCGATCCACATGTTCACCGTGAGCCCACGCTCGAGAATTCCCTCCAGGACCTCCACCACTCGGGTCTCACTGTATGAGAAGTTCGGGTCGGCAAACCAGAGGTGCCCAGTTCCATTCTGTGAGACGTAAGCGAGATCCTCCAGGACACGCTCCACCGACTGACTGCACGTTCCAGGGCCGAACGCGGCCGGCGTATAGCAGAAGCAGCAGTTGTTGGGGCAACCGCGTGAGGTCAGAATGATCGACTCCTCCAGGGCGGTAGGATCCAATACTCCGGTGAGCCATGGAGACGGATACTCGTCCAGTTCCCGCGCCACTTCGACCGGTGGGCCGGTGATGCACTCACCCCCGGCCGTACGTATGGTAACACCTGGAATGGGCTGCCCCTCGACTCCGTGCTCCATGGCTTCCACGATGTTGCGGATGACCACCTCGCCCTCACCGCGACTCAAGAAATCGATCTCGCGCAGAGCGGAAACTGCCGCATCGGGCATGAACGTGGCCTGGGGTCCACCCAAAACCACTCGGCACTCGGGCAGTACTTTCTTGGCTAGCTGTGCGAGCGCCCGCACATGGGGGATGTTCCTTTGGTAGGTGCTGAACCCGATCAGTCGTGGTTCGTATTGCTTCAGGTAGCTTGCTACTCCATCCGGGCTGAACATGCTGTTGGAGCCGAGGCTCACAACCTCGACCTCGTGACCGGATGCTTTCAAAACGGCGCCGAGGTTGCCCAGCGAGATCGGTGTCACCGGAGGCATGAACGGATTGATGTCGATCAGCAGAACTCGCATAGCCGATGCGTCAGTTCCGTTTCACAAACCGGAGGTTCCGGCTTCGGCCTTGCGTGACACGAAAGCCAACCACCGTACCGGAGTCGTCACGGTCGAACTCGACCGAGTTCAAGAACCACTGGCCACCGCGGAAATCGTCACCCCACGCTGGCGTCATCTTGATGGTGCCATGTCGCCTATGACGCAGCACGAGTTCACTGTCTTCCACGGCGGCTGTGTACATCGTGTTCAATTCGTCACTGACGTACTCCCCCTCATACTGCGTCAACTGTCGATTGGTAGGCGGCGTGTCTCCAACTCTGGGACAGATCATGCCGCGATAGCGGAATCGGTCCACTTGCGCCGAATCGTCACGCATGAATGTGATGGCCGCGCCGTAGTCATCCACCCAGAACGTCGACTCCGCGCGTGCCGTCATCGGAGAGACATCTTCGGCTGTTGCCTGCGTCAGAAGACGGTTGCCCGACCGCGTTATCGTCACGTACCACGCCGGGCCTAGACGATACGTGCCCACATATTCGTCCAGCAGAGCAGCGGACACATCGATGGTCTCAGGTTTCTGCTCAGCCGCAGCGGCGGCCGGTTGTGGAGCCAACTCTGCAGCCAGATACAAGTCAACCAGATCGTATGCGGTTCTATTTGGGTTGGCGGGATCGAAGTTTCCCAATACGACTACCGAAAACCGCTGATCGGGAAAGTGAACCAGAAAGGTCCGGAACGACGCCCACGAACCACCGTGACTGATAGTTGTGAGATCACGGTAGCGGCCGGCGCTAAGGCCAAAAGCGTACGCTATCCGGGTTCCATCGTTCAGTACGCCGCGTTGTGCCATGCGGTCGATCACCGCCGCACCGCCTACGCTCCTTTCTTCGAAGTTGATTACCCACTTTGCCAGGTCGTCGATCGTGGTGTACAAGGAACTCGAGCCCAAAGCCGTGAGGCCGTTGGGAACCGCGTGAAACTGCCCATCTGAGGCCCGGCGATAGCCGTACGCTCTGTTGGGCACGACTTCCGTGTGATCGTCGTGGAAATGGGTGTCAGTCATACCCAGCGGCTGAAAGATGTTTGCGTCCGTCCACTCTCTGAATGTCTGACCGGAAACGCGGGCGACCACCTCGGCCAGCATGTTGTAGCCGGTGTTGGAGTACGAGTACTCGGCACCCGGCTCAAAGTTGAGGGCCTGCTGTGTGAACGCCATTGTGAGGATCTGATCGAATGAGATCACGTCGTCCATACGCCAGCCCGCAACGGCGAGCGTTCCGGGCCAGTCGCGCAAGCCACTGATGTGGTGCACCAGATGACGGATAGTGATCGTGTGACCAAAGTCGGGCAGCTCGGGGATGTACTGTCGCACATCGTCATCGAGTGAGATGTCACCGCGCTCGATCAGCATGGAGATTGCCATTCCGGCAAACTGTTTGGACACAGAGGCGATGTCGAATACCGTCGACGACGTGATCGGAACCTCATGCTCCAAGTTGGCCATGCCGTAACCGCGATTCAGAATGATTTCACCATCATCAACTACTAACACTGCCCATCCGGGTGAATCGACCCTGTTGTACTGCCAGAACATGGAGTCGACACGTGCTCCCAACGGATCACGCACTTGGCCGTTAGATATGCTCGTTGCAAACAGAGACAGTGTGACGAGCATTCCTGCCAGACGCATTGTCCCGTTCATGGCCGTTCCTCCATTGAGTTCTGATTCCTGACGGCTGCCGCACATCTTGATAAAGGTATCTGGATGGATGCCACTAATTCCAGCGGTTGCATTGCCGTTATGTTATGCGGCATCGCTGGGGTTCCATGACCCTTTTCGACCACGTTTCCTGTTCCTGTCTTAGATGGACCGGCCCGGCCGGTGCCATCAATCCGTTGCTCACGACTCTCGTGAACGCGGAGATGAATCACACAGGGGAGGGTCCACCATGGATGTGTTTGTATATGTCATCGCCACGACCGATCCGCGCCTGGCCCTGGCGGCGAGGCGGCAAGCCCAAACCCGGCGTGAAGCTGGAGCCAAGGTGTTTCTGGAGTTCGGGCCCAGGTCGAGTCTCGATCAGATTTGTGGCGCGGTTAGGAATTCAATAGCGGTAGGCTCGGGGAATCGCCTGCACACGCTGCATATATGTGCACACGGGAACCCGGGTCTGGGGTTTGTCGTGATCGGCGCTGGGTTGAGGGCCGCCCAGACGAGGGCTTTCCGTGCGATACGGCGGTGCTGGATCAATACCCGACAGATCGCCATCGGCGCCAGCATCGAGATGAACGTGTGCAGCGCCGCCGGTTACGGCATGACGCCGATAATGATGGGGCTGGCAGCGGACGCGGGAGTGCCCGTGAGAGCATGCCCTGTTCCCATTCCCATGGATACGTTGTTTGCCCCACCACAGGGGTTCCGCACGTTCAACCCCGGTCCGGGCGCGGTGATCACCGAGGCCGACCACGTGGACGTGGAGACTGCCTTGAGTCGGTGAACGGCGGTTCATGGGCTGTGCGGTTCAGCAGTAGAACACTGCCAACCAAACGGTATCTTGGTCCGGGTCGGTCCAGGCCACACGGTGGCGTACGTGAGCGGGAATACTGACGTAGTCGCCGGGTCCCAGCGTGACTGGGTCGGTATCATCCTCGAACTGGAGCCGAGCACTTCCTGATAGCACGATCACCCATTCGTTCTCGGACTGGTCGTACCAGAAATCGGGCGGGGAACTGTGACCACGGGAGACGATGCGCTCGATGCGGGCGTTCTGTTCCCGGAGCAGTTCCTCGACCGCCTCCTTGCCCGTCTCAGGTGAAACCAGCTCAAACAGGTTCTTCGGTGAGGGCACCTATTCTCCTGGGATGGTGGGGGACCAACTCTACTGGGAGGATTCAGTCTCTGCAGTCTCTGCGACCGAAGTGTCTGTCACCGACTCTATCAACTCTAGGGGCTCGAAATCGAAGCCGAACAGTGATGGGTTCTCTCCGACAACTGCTGCCGAGACGATACTGCAAACGTCGTTGTAAGTCTCGGATGGTATTCGACTGCGATGCTGATCCAACAGCGTCCAGAAGTTGCGCTCGCGCGGATTCTCCGGCATGGCCTGGATGAGGGGCACGACATTTCCTTGACCCCAGTTGTATGAGGCCATCACCAGCAGGCCGGATGCCTGAGCGTCTGTGGTGTAGATGAACCGTAGATGTCGTGCGGCGGCGCGAGTGGACTCGTCGAGCTGGTGACGATCGTCGTCCGGGTCGAACCGGGGTACGCCAACCAGAGGACCGATCCTGAGACCGTACGCGCGAGCCGTCTCGGGCATCAACTGCCACAACCCTTTGGCAATGCCGTACCGCGTTTCTCGACCGACCGCTTCTATCTTCAGGCCGCTCTCCTGCAATGCCAGGTAGAAGAATTCTGGTGGCATGTTGTACTGCAACATGATGTCCACGATGCTCTGTGCGTAGCTGTTTTCCCTAGCCAGACTCATAGCCTCGCGCAAGCGACCTGACGTGCGCCACCGTTCGATATGGCGTCGGACTTCGTCGACAAACTCCTCGGGAACGTTGACCTCAGATTCTCCGAAGCGGTGTATCACCTGGTAGATGAGCCGGACGTCCTCCGGTGTATTGTCTCCATAAACTCCCAGCCGCTCGAGGTACTGCGTGTACAGCTCCTGCATCTCCTCTCGCTGCTGGCGATACTGCTCCATCTCCGATGCGTCCAGTTGCAGCTGGGCTACTTGGAGTTCGAGCGATTTCATTGCGTAGAAGACTTCAGCCGCAGCCAGGCGTGCCCGTTGTAGTTGCTGGCGCTGTACGTACACGACCGCAATGGCGATGACGGCAACAGCAGTGATTGCTCCCAGGGCCACTATGAATCGGCGGACAAGACGGCTCCGATCCTTGCGCAGGACCCGGCGCAGCATTCGGGTATGCCGACTCATGTTGTCCGGATCACGATCGCCCAGTACCCGGTTCAGCACCCGACTGTCGCTGGG
>JAUVRV010000334.1 GCA_030597435.1 Gemmatimonadales bacterium
CAAGGTGGGCAGCGAACTCCGCACGCAAGCACAGTACGCACTACTGCTGGCATTCGGAGCCATCTTCATCTTCATCTGGTTCAGGTACGAGTGGCGGTTCGGATCTGCGGCTGTGCTGGCAACGGTGCACGACATTCTTACGACCTTTGCGTTCATCTCATACATGCATCTCGAGATATCGCCGGTAGTGGTTGCCGGACTGCTGACGATCATCGGTTACTCCCTCAATGATACCATCGTCACCTTCGATCGAGTGCGTGAGAATCTGAAGAAGTATCGACGCAAGAACATCTACGAGATCCTCGAGCGGAGTATCAATGAGACACTGCCGCGCACCGTGCTCACATCGGGCACGACGCTGGCCGCGACGGTGGCTTTGCTGCTGCTGGGGGGGAAGGTGATCAGTGGCTTCGCCTGGGTGATGACCTTCGGTATCATTACCGGTACGTTCTCATCGATCTTCATCGCCTCACCGCTGTTGTTGGCAATTGAGCGGCGCTGGCCCGGTGAAGATGTGAGGGGCGCCAAGAGCATCGTGGCTTCGGGCGCCACGGTGGTGAGCTAGACAACACTCGCCACGCGTGCTGGTCGATACGCACTGCCACTTGGGAGATGAACGGTTCGACGACGACCGTTCCCAAGTCGTCGGACGAGCGCGGGATGCCGGTGTGGGCCATGTGGTGGTCATTGCAGATACGCTTGCCGCCACGACCAGAGCGATCGAACTGGCTAACGAGCATGGCCTTTCTGCCACAGCGGGTGTCCATCCTCACGCAGCCACCTCCTGGACACCGCGGGTAGCGCAAGCTATCGAGCAGGCGGTTGGCGACCCGACAGTGGTCGCGATCGGTGAAGCTGGCTTGGACTACTACTACGACAATTCGCCGAGAGAGGTGCAAAGGAAGGTGTTCGCGGCGCAACTGGAGTTGGCGGCGCGCCGCGACCTCCCTATAGTGGTCCACTCGCGAGATGCCGACGATGACATGGTAGCGTTACTGGAGGACAGTGACGCTACTGTCGTATTACACTCATTCAGTTCCGGCAACGACGTTCTGCAGGCGGGACTGGATCGTGGTTGCTACATTTCGTTTAGCGGAATGGTGACATTCCGCAACTGGAGAAACGTGGACGCGGTACGAGCGGTCGCGTCCGACCGGATCCTGGTCGAAACAGATGCGCCCTATTTGGCGCCGGTTCCGTACCGAGGCCAACGTAACGAACCAGCGTTCGTCGCCCGGGTCGCGGCGAAGGTGGCCGAATTGAGGGGTGTGGTGGTGGCAGAACTGGCTCGTCAGACTACCGCGAACGCCGCACGCTGTTTCGGTCCCAGAGTCACCCTCCAACCAAACTGAGCAAGGTCATGACCAAGAAATACTTATCAGACATAGAAATCGCGCAGGCAGCCAAACTGAGACCGATCCGGGACGTCGCTGCCGAACTCGGTCTCAAGGACTACGAGTTCACGAGCTACGGTACCAACAAGGCCAAGGTGAACCTCGACGGCTTGGAGACACGGCAGCGGAAGGGGAAGCTGGTGTTGGTAACCGGAATCAGCCCGACCGCCGCCGGAGAAGGCAAGTCGACGGTTGCAGTCGGTGTGACCCAAGCGCTGCGCAAGCTGGGCAAGAACGCTGTCATCTGTATCAGGGAGCCGAGCCTTGGACCCGTATTCGGGATCAAGGGTGGCGCAGCCGGTGGTGGCTACTCGCAGGTCGTACCCATGGAGGATATCAACCTCCACTTCACCGGAGATTTCCACGCGATCTCCAGCGCGCACAATCTTCTCGCGGCGATGATGGACAACCACATGCACTGGGGCAATGCCGTTGGCCTCGACCAGCGCAGGATTACGTGGCCGCGCACGATGGACATGAATGACAGGGCTCTGCGGGACATCAACGTCGGGCTCGGCGGACCACTGGGTGGCATTCCGCGCCAAGACCGGTTCGTGATCACTCCCGCGAGTGAAATCATGGCAATCATGGCGCTGTCCAAGAACTTCGCCGACCTGGGGGAACGTCTGTCACGCATCATCGTGGGCTTGACGCGCGATCGGCAGCCAGTGCGGGCGACGGACTTCGATGCCCCTGGAGCCATGGCAATGCTGTTACGTGACGCCCTGCAGCCCAACCTGGTTCAGACTCTCGAGGGCGGGCCGGCTTTCGTGCACTGTGGCCCGTTCGCCAACATCGCACACGGCTGTAATTCGGTCGTGGCTACCGAGATGGGTCTCAGGCTGGGTGACATTGTGATAACGGAGGCGGGTTTCGGAAGCGACCTCGGGGCCGAGAAGTTCTTCGACATCAAGTGCCGCACGGCAGATCTGAAGCCGGAAGCCGTCGTGATAACGGCCACTATCCGCGCAATCAAGCTGAACGGCGGTGGTGACAAGAAGGAGCTAACAACTCCGAATCCGGCGGCCGTAGAGAAGGGATTCGCGAACCTGGCCCGTCACATCAAGAACGTGAAGCAGTTCGGCGTGCCCGCGGTAGTTGCCTTGAACCGGTTCGTTACCGACTCGGACGAGGAACTCGACATAGTCACGAAGGGCTGCGCCGCCGAGGGGGCCGAAGTGGCGCTGTGCGAGGTGTGGGAGAAGGGTGGTGAAGGTGGCAGGCCCGTGGCAGAAGCCTTGTTGGGAATACTCGAAAAGGGCGGAGCGGACTTCAAGCCGGTGTACGACGTCAAGCTGCCGATCACCGCAAAGATCGAGACCATCGCCAAGAAGGTCTACGGGGCTGACGGCGTAGACTTCAGTCCGGCAGCTCTGCGCGTTGCCGCGCAGTGTGAGAGCTTCGGGTTGGGTGAGACCCCGGTTGCGATTGCCAAGACTCAGTACTCCTTCACCGACGATCAGACCAAGCTTGGTGCACCGACCGGCTTCCGCATCTCGATCCGTGAGATCTATCCCGCGGCCGGGGCGGGATTCGTAGTAGCGTTGGCCGGCGACATCATGACGATGCCCGGACTGGGCAGAGTGCCTGCTGCGGTGAAGATGAAGGTCAGAGAAGACGGCAAGTTTGAGGGACTTTTTTAAGAGTGCATGAATAGCTTCTTCTTCCGCTTCTTGCCCTGCTATCTGGACAGATGGAGGAGGGGAAGAAGATAAAGAAGGGAAGGATCATACAAATGGATTTCGTCTCTACAGACAAAGCTCCCGCAGCCATCGGCCCATACAGCCAGGCGATCGTTGCGGGGAAGCTGATATATACCGCCGGTCAGATCCCATTGGATCCGGCAACCATGGAGATGGTCGGGTCAAACGTTACCGAGCAAACCGAGCAGGTCCTCAAGAACTTGAAGGCCGTGCTGGAAGCAGCTGGTGCGGGTCTCGGTGCTGTAGTCAAGACTACTGTGTTTCTGGCAGACATGGCCGACTTTCAGGCAATGAACGAGGTGTATGCCAGTCACTTCGGTGACCACAAACCCGCTCGTGCGGCCGTTCAGGCCGCCGCGCTTCCCAAGGGCGCTCTGGTAGAGATCGAGGCTGTGGCGACAAAGGAGTAAGACAGGGCGAGGGAGCGGATTGGGTCTGGTGGCCTGCGCGGTCTTCAAAACCGTTGGGAGGTGCCGTTGGCGGCTCTGGTGGGTTCGATTCCCACACGCTCCCGCCAAGTCAGATGTTTAGGCGTGTAGGCGTGTCGATAGACAGTGGCCTCAGAGCTGGGTCCCGTCGCTCGACGCGATCCATGTCAACGAGCAACCAGGTTGCCGCGTGAACGCCAACGGACCAGCCAGCCGACGTTATGACCGTCCCACAGCCCGACCGTCCGACAAGCGCGCTCTCTTCATTCTGAATCCCCATGCGGGTCGTGGTCGGGCTCGCAGGTTGTTCCGTTCACTACCCGAGACGGCCCGCGAACTCGGTTGGGACTTTGCCGTACGCGAAACTCAGTATGCTGGACACGAGATCGAACTGGCGGCCGAAGCCGAGAGGGAAGGGTGGCCGGTTCTCATTGCCGTAGGTGGTGATGGAACCGTGCACGGTGTGGCCAACGGCCTCTTGGCCGACGGTCCTACGGAGACGGTGTTGGCTCACGTGCCCATCGGGACCGGTAACGACTTTGCCAAGACGGTGGGACTCGACAAGGCGAGGC
>JAUVRV010000087.1 GCA_030597435.1 Gemmatimonadales bacterium
ACGCATTCACCATGTTCGGGTAGAGGGTGGTCTCGTACTTGAGGATCTCGATCGCCTTGTCGATCTCGCCGCGCTCCTGCAGTGCGTCCGCCGCCTGAGTCATAACCAACTCGGCGGCGGGCACGTCGAAGCCATAGCGGTTTGACAGACCTTCGTAGAACGCGTTGATCTCAGCGAGGTCAGCGAAATGACGGTCCTCCCCAACGTGGTAGTCTCGGAACAGGGTTCTAAGTGCCTTTCCCAGATCCAGCGGCGGGATGAAGTCGTCGTTATCCACGAGGTTGTTGAGGTGTAGTTCTAGGCCCACTTCTAAAGCGGGCGCGGCGAGTTCAGCAAGGCGATACACGTTCGCGATATCGCCGGGCGATTTGTCGGAGCCGCCGAAGGTGATGTAGACGAACTTTCGCAGGCGTGGTTGCGACGCGTAGAACGTTTCCGCCCGGGCAAGTAGTAACTCCGTGTTGGGCGGACTGACCAGCGGATTGTTCAAGATGAACGCTTCGAAGAGATCGGGGTGCTCCTGCAGAACGTAAAGGCCGAAGACCGCACCTGCCTGGGGACCAACCAGAATACGATAGTCGTTGGCGCGGTAGTTCTGTTCCACAAAGGGAATGGCCTCTTCCACCAAGAAATTCACATAGTTGTCTGCGCCTGACGGTGCACCTTCATTGGACAGCGGTCGCAGGTCGCGGTAGCGGTCGATGTTGTCGATCCCCACCAGGATCATCTGCGGAATCCGCGACGAGTTGCCGAGCTGCTCCAGCGTCGAGAACGCCTCGGCGTAGTACCGCGAGATGTAGTCACCGTAAGTGTGGTACACGACCGGATATGTGATCGCCGATCCTTCGTAGCCTCGCGGCAGGTGAATCAGCAACCTGCGTGCTTCGCCGAGCACCTGGCTGTCGATCACACGGTAGGTGCCGATCGATACCGGTGCTCCGTCTTCCTGAGCCTCCGCGGGGAGCGCGATCGCTATGTTCACGATGGCGATGGCTATCAGACGGGGGAGTGTATCGAGGTGTACTTGCATCGTAGTGCCGCCATCCGATGGTGCTTTGCCCGAGTCGCCTAGGCTATGATCTAGACATAGTGAAGATATTCAGCGTGCAGCCTTAACGCGACAATGTCATACGCAGCCAGTACCATAAAGGTATGTTCCGTGATCTCCGAACAACCAAAGCGGCAGACAGTGCGACCATGACCGACACCCGACCGATCCCAAATAGCTACTGGGTCGTTCCCGGCAAGTCCTTGGCCGGAGAGTATCCGAGAGACTTGGAGGGCGGATCATCCGAATCCAAGATCGCCGCGTTCCTTAGGGCTGGGGTAACCTCTTTCGTGAATCTCACTAGCCCAGGAGATGGACTCGAGCCCTATACCGATATCGTCGAACATCTTGCTGACACGGATCTCATACTGCACCGCTTCCCGATTCGTGACGTGTCAGTGCCAAGCTCGCCGAGTCAGATGGCGGAGATACTCGATACCATCGATTCGGAGATACAACGCGGCGGTATCGTCTACGTCCACTGTTGGGGAGGAGTGGGGAGGACCGGGATCACCGTTGGGTGCTGGCTTGTACGGCACGGATATTCGGGACCGAGCGCCCTCGAGCGCGTGCAAGAGCTGTGGAGTGGATGCCCGAAATCAGAGTGGCTACGATCGCCGGAGACAGCCACGCAGAAGGATTACATCATCAACTGGAGTGAGCACGGTGATGGTGATGGTGATGCGGGTAGGCGTATGGGGCCTGATCTCGAGCGACAGCTTCACTCCCGGTTCCACGGGACCATCTTCGGTCTCGCAATAGGCGATGCGCTCGGGGCACCAGTCGAGTTCATGCGGCGCGATGAGATTGTCGAGCGCTACGCGCCCAACGGAATCGACGACCTCAATGAGTGGGGCGGTTTCCCTGCCGGGTATTACACGGACGACACCCAGATGTCACTCGCCACGGCTGAAGGTCTACTACAGTGGAAGCGCGACTCACAGAAAGCTCGTTCATCCGACGCGACCGATTCTGTGTATAGCAGTTATCTGAAATGGCGTGAGACACAACACGATCCCAACCAGCGCCGCGCGCCAGGCAACACCTGCCTCAGCGCGCTCGACTCCGGTGCGATTGGGTCCATCGAAGGCCACATCAACAACAGCAAGGGGTGTGGTGGCGTAATGCGTACTGCACCTGTAGGCCTTGCACTAGATATCGGCGATCCGTTTGAGATCGGCGCCGAGTGCGCGGCAATTACACACGGACATCCCTCGGGCTACCTCTCGGCGGGTTATCTGTCAGAACTGATTGCGCGGCTGGTGCAGGGTTGTGAGTTGCAGAGTGCGGCCCGCGCCACTCGGCACTCACTCGTCAGCTACGAGGGACACGAAGAAACACTCGAGTTCGTCGACCGCGCTCTGGAGCTGGCGGACTCCGACACTACAGTACGCGACGCGATCGAACAACTGGGCCAAGGTTGGGTTGGTGAAGAGGCGCTTGCTATCGCACTTTTCGCCGCCCTCAGGTACCCTTAATGACTGGAAGGCGGCAACACTAGCTGCGGTGAATCACTCCGGTGACAGCGATTCGACCGGCTCCATCTGCGGCGCCATACTCGGTGCTACGCTCGGTGTCGCAGCGATCCCGCCGCGTTGGATCGAGCGGATTGAGAACAGGGTCTTGCTGGACAAGACCGCAACTGACATGCACGCCGCGTTCGTTGAGAACAGGACGCTGTCGATGAGGGAGTACCCGCCGAACTAGGGGACCATACTCTACCGCCCAACATCTTCCGGCGGCCGGCCCCAGGCATGAGCTTAAGGGATGGTTAGAACACACCTGACAAGCACAGCCGCTCTACTGACCCTCCTACCTTTCATGGCATGCGCAGAAGCAGGAGGGTGGACCGGTACCATTACCGATAGTGCCGGCGTCGCCATCGTGGTTAACCCCACTGAGGGAACGTGGACCGCCGATCAACAGTGGACGTTGGAAGAGGAGATGCGGTTCGGTTCGCTGGACGGCGATCCGGAGTACCGGTTCGGGCAAGTAGGTTTTCTTGCGGTTGGGTCTGATGGACGCATCTACGTGTCGGACACCCAAGCGCGGCATATCCGGGTGTTCAGTAGTGACGGTCACTATGTACAGACAATCGGCGGGCCAGGGGGCGGGCCCGGGGAGCTGGGTCGGAGCACCGGCTTCTTGGCGCTGACAGCGGGGGACACGGTAATTGTTCCAGATCCCGCCAACCGGCGGATCAATCGCTACGCGTCGGATGGGACCGTTCTTTCGGATGCACCGTTACGTGTTGAGCAGGGACGACCAGCTCGATATCACATCAGCCCGAGTGGGACCATTGCTGTCCAACTGCGTCCGCCGGCCGACACGATCGACGCGATCGTGGTGATCGAGCCGTCCGGTTGGCTGGGCGACACGCTCCTGACGTTCCCATCAGGCGGCGCCAACAGAGTCGCCGGCGAAATCACGCAATTCTCACCCGAGCCGGCGTGGAACGTAACAGACTCGCTCAGCGTCATCTACGGAGTCAACAACGATTACCGGATCGGCATGTACGATCGTAACGGCTCGCTCAGCCGCATTCTGTCGAAACCATACGAACCGGTTCGAGTAACCGAGCGTGACCTGAGGGCGTTCTGGGCGTATATCGACCGTGCCTGGCTCAACAACGGTGTCTCACCCGCGCGGCTGCCAGAGCTGCACAGTAGAATGCACTTCGCCGAGTTCTTTCCCGCGTTCATGTCCATTCAAATCGGGTACCTTGGTACGATCTGGGTACAACCGATCCAAACACCGGGAAACCTCACGGACGAGGAACTCGAACGTTACAACTTCATCGAGGAGTTTGGCTCTCCCAATTGGGATGTGTTCGATGGGGAAGGGAAGTTTCTTGGGGTGGTGACGATGCCGAAACGCTTCCAGCCGAGGCTGTTCCATGAAGACAAGATCTACGGTGTTTGGCGCGACGATCTCGACGTGCAGTACGTCATGCGTCTTCGGATCGTGGAGGGCTAGGGCCGGCGGCTGCGACTTGATGCAGTGCGCAAATCGCAAATCGTCAAGTCATCCCGGCTTCTTCGCCAATTCCCGCAGCTTCTCCAACAGCCTCACGCACGCCCATGTGTCCAGCTTGCAGTACTCCAACAGGTCGCAGCGCAGCTTGTGAGTTTCTTCTGCCGAGAGAGTGTCGGGCCGGAACAGCAAGCGTGACAACTCGACGCTCGCTGTGCCGCCTTCGCTTATCTCGAGCGCGCCGTAGTCCAACTCGGGCACAAGAGCCGGCAGTACCTTCTTGATACTGAAGCTGCCGTGGAACGCGGGGTGATACACGTAGTCCTTCACGACACGGTGTGGATCGACCAGTCGTTCATTGATATCGTTTAACTCGTCCGCCAGGTACGGCAACGCTTCGATGAGTTCATTGATGCGACTGCGCTCGAAACTCGCGTACCAGGCCACAACCTTGACGGCGCCGTGGCACGCCTCGATCATCGCGAGCGCGAGTTCTTCACGCGGATCCTGCCCGGGCTGCGCCAACCACCCGCAGTGTGTGATCTCTCCGTCGGCCGTCACCACGTGACAGCTGAACTGAACCGGAGCCTGTTGCCACGGCCAACAGCCATCCCACACCGGTATCGCGCGTGACACGGTCTCGAAGTCGAGAAATGCCAGCGGGCCCTCGAACTGTTCCATGGCCTCGGCGAACCCTGGCCCGATGATCATCTTGTCTTTCCTGACCGCCCTCACTTGCCGCTCGGCCGCCCGGGGGATCTTCACGTCCGGCGTCAAATCGTGGATCGAGTGATAACCCCGTTGCATCAACTCCCAAGTCTTCTTTAGACCCACGCCCGAGAGCGAGCCCACGTGAGCGCCGGTCATGTCGGGCCAGCACCGTCCGAGGAAGGGACACTCCCGGCGGCCGAAGCACTGTTGCCCGACCGCGATCTCGGGCTCCGGCCCGTTGATCAACTCCATCTGTTGCGCGATCTGATCGGGTACGTCGGGTAACAGCGGCTCAATCTGTTCGGTCACGTCAGCCCGTGTGAACAGGTTGCTCAGATCGGGGTAACGGCACTCGGTATTGAGATACATGATCTCGCTGCGATGTAGGTCGAGACCACTCTTGCGCAACACGTGTGTCTGAATTGCTGCGTCGGGCAGGTGCTCGTCCTTCACCCTCGTGGATGATTTGACCTCGATCATGTTGAAGCCACGGTCAGTCCGTTCGAGGATGTCCACCGCAACGAACACGTCGTCTTCCAGAAACGATGCTTCGTAGATTGCTGCCGCATTGCTGTTGAGCGCCTCTCGCGTCTTAGCGAGGCGTTCGTCAACGGCAGTGTGTGGCAGGTCGATCAACACGCCGCCGGGCACGTAGGTGCACGCCAGCTCGCCGACCTCGTTCCCCTGATTCAACCGGTCCTGCAGTGAAACGTCTGGGACCAGCTCGGGCGCGTCCGGCTCGTGCACGCGCCACCACAACTCATTGGGGCAGAGCCAGCCGGCAACAAATCTCGATTTGGAAAGGCGGTAGGCCATTGGTGCTCTTTGTCTCGGTTGCGGTTAGGGTAGCACCGTTGCAATTCCCACCCGCACCCACCAACTCTGCTCGGCGTCGCCGCTCTCGACTCGCTCGATCCCAAGGTCCTGTAGCTCACCGCGCAGCACGTTCACCAGCCGCTCGGCCTGTTCCCGGTTGATCTTGCCGCGGACAATAAGCACGGTGCCTTCCTTACCTTGAACCTTGACTGTGGCGTTGCGCAGGTCGTCCGAGTAATCACGCACTTGCCCCTCGAGCTTCTTGGCGAACTCGATCCGCTCCTGATGTGACGCAGGTTTCAGCTTTCGCTTGCGCGATCGCTCCTCATACTGCTTGGCTTGGTGCCTCACCGCGATTGCCGTGAACATGGTGAACGGAAGGCCTGCCGCTATGCCAAACGCAAAGAACGGCCATGGTGGGCCGAGTGATCCGTCGGGCTCAGGGTTCCGAATCACGGAGTGGTAGGCCCACATGACGAAAGCTGCAGTCACAGCGACCACGGCCAGGGCGTACAGGCCCAAGCCCCACCACTTCCATTGGACTACGATCGCACGACCACGTCTGCTCCGGAGCAGCGGCGAGACACCGAGACTGCCCAGCATGCCGCCGGCGAGGGTGAGTACGAGTAGTGCGATCAAGGATGTCCGGTCCACGGTGCGCCCTCTCCATCCAATGCCTGAGCCTTAGTCCGTCTTAGATTTATCTCACTCTCTCCCCGTCTCGATTGATCACAATAGGAGTACCCAATCCGAGCGACCGCAGTCGTGCGCGTTGGGTCCGTGCGTCGCCCACCACGAGCCAGACCATGTCGGACGTGTCGAGGTATTGGTCCGCCAACTCCTGAATGCGCTCGATCGTCATGTTCCGTACGATTGCCTCGCGCTGCAGCACGTAATCCGCGGGGAATCCGTAAGCACTCATGTCGGCCAGCAAACCGAGCTTGGCGCCCAACGTTTCGAACGCGCGTGCGTTGGCCTTGATCAAGAAGCCCTTGGTGGCGGCCAAGTCCTCTGCGTCGAACTCGGGTCCGTGGCGCTCCACGATGTCCTTGATGAGTTCCAGTGCCTCGAGAGTGATGTTGGAGCGGACACCGGAAGAGATGGTGAAGGGACCCGGGAACTCCGTGCCCGCGAACCGCGATCCGATGCCGTAGGTGTATCCCTTGCCTTCGCGCAGTACCTGCGTGAGGTCGGATGCGAACCCGCCACCGCCCAAGCGGAAGTTCATTACCGTGGCGGGATAGAAGTCGGGGTCGGACTCGGCGACCGCGAGTCGGCCGATCGTCAACCGCGACTGCGCCGAGTTGGGTACGTCGAGGAAGTAGATCCCCGCGCGGTTGCTGTTCCACTCGGGCGCTGCGGGGAAGGTGACGTTGCCACCCCGCCAGCGTTGCGCGATGCCGGCGAGCGACGCGGTCACGGCTGCGAGACTGACGGCGCCAGCCGCGTGAAATGCCGCAACGCTCGGTACGATTGCGCTCTCGTAGTAGGCCTTGAGATCGTCAATCGTGATCTCATCGATCAAATCGATGTCGCCGATCGGGCTCTGGGCCAGAATGTGATCGCCGTACACCAGTTTCTGGAAGGCGTCGCTCGCCAACGCGTTGGGACTGGCGGAGCGCTGCCGCAGCATGTTGCGCACTCGCTGGCGCGCCAATGCGAACCGCTCTTCGTCCCAGCGCGGCTCCAACAGTATCTCCTCGACCAGTGCCATGGTTGCGTCGTAGTTACGCGCCAGGGTACTGCCGCGGATCACGAACGACTGCGATCCGGAACCCACGTTGATGCTGGCGCCCAAGAGGTCAATGGCCTGTTCCAACTCGTCGGGTGTCTTGCTGGCGGTTCCCTCGGTCATCGTTTGCGCCAGGAGGTTGGCGACGCCCGGCTTGGCCGGATCCTCGAGCAGGTGCCCGCCGCGCAACCGGATCTCGAACTGCACCAGCGGGATCTCGCGGGCCTCGATCACTAGCACATCGAGACCGTTGGCGAGTACATCCGTTTCAACGGCCGGCACCGAGAGCGTGGGTGGGTCGCCGAACGGTGGCTCGATTGACCTGTCGAGCGATCCGACGGGTGGTGTTTTCTCCGTGCCGCGCAACACCACGAACTCGGCCTCGGCGCCTTGCACGATCGGCTCGATCACGACTTACGCTTCCTCGGAGCCTGCCAGAGCGAGTTCGCTCTGGCCCCGCGGCACGAAGCTCGTCGAGATGTACGGACGATTCTTGATGTACCTCTCGTACACGCGCATCACGTCTGCGGCGGTCACGGCAAGTGAGCGCTCCAGGTCTTCCTCGGCGTAACCCGGCGTCGGCGCAAAGATGTTGTACTGTGCCAGGCGGAACGCCTTACCGATCACGCTCGACATGCCACCGTAGAACTGCGTCTCGTACTGCGCCTTGATGCGCTCCAGTTCGTCGGGTGAGATGCCCTCCTCGAACCGGGCGAACGCCTTGTCTACTCCCGCGAGTGCGGAGTCCAGATCGATGCCCGCATACGTTCGAACCCGCAGCGAGAACTCGCCGGCCAACTCCATGTTTCTGCTGAATGCAACGGCCGACGGCGCCAACTCCTCTTCCTCCACTATCACCGTGTAGAACGGTGTCTTCTTCCCGTCGGTCAGGAGGTCTGCCAGAATGCTGAGGGCGTAGGAATCTTCATGATAGATCGGTACGGTGGGCCACACCATGCGCAATTCCGGTAGCCGGGCGCAGTTGTCCTCGTGGAACAGTCGCACCGAGGAGGCAAGCGTGCCCGGATTCGGCTTCACCGCGTCCGGTGTGGGACGTGCCGGGATGTCGCCAAAGTACTTCTCGATCCATTCCTTGGTTTGCGCTACATCGATGTCGCCGGCCACCACCAACGTCGCGTTGTTCGGCCCGTACCACTTGCGGTGGAACTCCTGCACATCAGCGAGCGAGGCGGCCTCCAGATCGGCGAGCGAACCGATGACCTGCCAGTTTAGTGGGTGGCCTTCGGGATACAGCGCCTTGCCGATCACGAAAGTCGTGTGTCCGTACGGGTTGTTGTCCACGCTCTGCCGCTTCTCGTTCTTGACGACCTGCTTCTCCTTGGCGACCACTGACTCCGTCACCGTATTGATAAAGAACCCGAGTTTA
>JAUVRV010000269.1 GCA_030597435.1 Gemmatimonadales bacterium
CACGTGGTGCGAATGGATGCATGCCGCCAAACTGGCGCCACGTGATTGGCATCATCTCCACAGCTGCATTCAGCTTCATTGTGCAGGAGCCGAGCGGTATCATGGCCGAGGTGAGCGAGAGATCACGCATTTCGAGCTTCTTCAGGTACCGCATCATCTCGGTTTCGGAGTGGTAGCGGTGGAACGTCTTATGGGTCAGGTACTTGCTGGTCCGTCTGAAACCCTCAGGGATCGCAAGAGTGTCGGCCGTTTCCTCGGCAAGCTGTAGGATTGTGGTTGGCAGATCCCTGCCCAGGGCGAAGACGGATACAATGTCGTCCACATCGGCGATCGAGGTGGTTTCATCCAGGGCGAGGCCAATCCGGTCCTCCGCAATGACCCTCAGGTTCATTCGCTGCTCGAGTGCCTCAGCGATCAGCTGTTCCCGCTGGTCCGGCTTCACCTCAACGCACAGCGTGTCGAAGAATGAATCGTGCACGATGCGGTACCCCAGACGCCGCAGTGCCTCAGCCAGGGTTACCGTCAGTGCGTGCACCCTGCGGGCGATTCGGAGCAGGCCGTCCGGGCCGTGGTAGACGGCGTACATGCCTGCAATGACTGCGAGGAGTACTTGTGCCGTGCAGATGTTGCTCGTTGCCTTGTCCCGCCGGATGTGCTGTTCCCGCGTTTGCAGCGACATTCTCAGGGCAGGATTGCCGGAGCTATCCTTGGAGATCCCGATCACCCTGCCGGGGAGTCTGCGCTTGTGAGTCTCGCTGGTTGCAAAGAACCCCGCATGGGGACCGCCGTATCCCATGGGGACTCCAAAGCGCTGAGAATTGCCAACGGCGATGTCGGCACCAAGCTCTGCTGGTGGAGTCAGCATGGTGAGGGCCAACAGGTCGGTTGCCATGGTCACCACTGCGCCGGCCGCATGCGCCTTCTCACACACCGCACGGTAGTCGTCGATGTGCCCATCGGTTGTGGGGTACTGTATCAACGCACCGATGACCCCGGGGGCGAACTCGAATTCGTGTGCGTCTCCCACCACTATGTCGATCTCACGTACGGCAGCCCGAGTCTCTAGCACCGCTATGGTCTGCGCATGGCAGTTCTCATCGACCAGGTAGGTAGCCTTTCCCTTATGCCGCACGATACCGAGGGTCATGGTCATCGCTTCGGCGGCTGCGGTTCCTTCGTCGAGCAGCGACGCATTGGCGATTGCGAGGCCGGTCAGATCGGAGACCATCGTCTGGTAGTTGAGCAGTGCCTCCAGCCGTCCCTGGGCGATTTCCGCCTGGTACGGCGTGTAGGCTGTATACCATCCCGGATTCTCGAGCAGGTTCCGCTGTATCACCGGTGGAGTGATGCAGTCGTAGTAGCCCATTCCGATAAACGACCTGAAGACCTGGTTACAGGCAGCCAGGGTGCCCATTGCCTCGAGCACTTCACGCTCGGGGCGGGCTGCGGGTAGGTCGAGTGGCCGGTTGAGTCGGACATCTTTGGGCACGACAGCGTCTATCAATGCATCGAGGGATGCATAACCCAGAGTGTCGAGCATGGTCCGGATGTCGTCGGGTCGCGGCCCGAGGTGTCTGCTGATGAACTGCTCTGTATCGGTGTGAGGAAGTGGGGTTCCCATCTATAAGTGTCCTTTTGTGCAAACGCCCCGGAAAGGTTCCCGGGGCGTATCAGTCCAATTGGTCTGGCGGCCCGGCCGCTCCGACTGCTACTCGCCGATATGCTGGGCGTAGTCGGAAGCTGCTAGGAGTGGGCCGAGGTCGTCCGGGTTGTCCAGCCGGAGCTTGATCATCCAGCCTTCACCGTACGGGTCCTCGTTGACCCGGTTGGGGCTACCGTCTAGCTGGCTGTTGATGTCGACGACCTCACCCGAAACCGGGCAGAATAGCTCGGAGACCGCCTTCACGGCCTCGATCGTCCCGAATACCTCCATTTGAGCGTAGGTGGATCCGACCTCCGGAAGGTCCACGTACACCACGTCGCCCAACTCTCCCTGAGCGTAATCGGTAATGCCCACTATCACCACCGCGTCCTCGCCGGACGGCTTGATGTATTCGTGCTCTTCGGTGTAGTGTAGATCCTCTGGAATGTTTGACATTTGAGTCCCGCTTGTTGTTGGCGTAGGTTTGCGACGCGTAGGTTATTCGACCGCACTGTGGCTGTCAACTGTCGGTGGCCCATTACGTGGCGGATTCCCGTCGGGTCAGACCTGCAGTCTGATACGCTACTGCTGCGACCCCTCGGCTGCAAGCTCACAGATCTTGCTCCAGGCCCGGCGTGCCGCCTGCTTCAGATCGTCCAGGGAACCCTCGTTGTCGATGACAATGTCGCTGCGGGACCTCTTGCGGTGGGCTGGAAGCTGGGCCGCGATCAAGCGGTCCGCCTCGTCGGCTGAGAGCCCCCGCCTGACGAGGCGCTTCTTTCTCGTTCGCACCGGGGCATCCACGAGAACCACGAGGTCGAACTCATCTGGGTCCAGCACCTCGAACAGAAGCGGTATGTCGTTGATGAGGATCCGTTCACCTCGGCCGGCGGCCTGCCTGACCAATTCCGCCCTGCGGCGTCGGACCGCCGGGTGAACGATGGCGTTCAGAGCGGCCAGGGCATCATCGTCGCCCAGGACCTTGCCTCGCAGTGCGGCGCGGTCCAGCGATCCGTCCGGCCGCAGCACGTCGGGTCCGAAACGGCGGACGATGGCTCCAAGGGTCTCGGTTCCCGGCCGCTGTGCCTCTCTGACGAGGGCATCGGAGTCGATGATGGTGGCCCCCCACCTGCCGAACCAGCGGACCACACTCGACTTACCAGCCGCCACGTTGCCGGTCAATGCGATGTTTAGCATACCGCCCTACAGCAGCTCAGTCTGGTCCTCATCGACCCTGGGCACCTCATGACAGTGACGGCAGCGCGCCTCGTAAGTCTCTCTGCCGCCAACCATTATGGTGGGGGATTCGTACAGCGCCGGTTTGCCGTCGATCAGGCGTTGGTTCCGACATGCGTCCTCTCCACACGACAGACATATCGCGTGGAGCTTCTCGACCAGCTCAGCAACCGCCATCAGGTCGGGCATGCATCCGAACGGCTCGCCGCGGAAATCTGTATCGGTTCCGGCGAGAATCACACGGACACCGCGGCTCGCGAGAGTGGTGCAGACGGAGACGATCCCCTCGTCGAGGAATTGGGCCTCGTCAATGGCTGCCACCTCGGTATCGTCTCGGATCAGCCGCATGATCTCCAAAGCCGAGTCTACCGGCTGAGCCTCGACAGTTGATCCATCATGGGTTGTGACGGAATGGATGCCGGTGTATCGCTCATCGAAGTGCGATTTGAACACTTGAACCCGCTTGCTCGCGATTACGGCGCGGCGGACCCGGCGGATCAACTCCTCGCTCTTGCCGCTGAACATGACCCCGGCAATCACCTCGATCTGCCCAGATTTAGAGCGAGAAGCCACTTTGGCTTACCTTTCCAGGGGAGAGAAATGAGGTTACCGTGGGCTGGGGGCAGAATCAAGACGCTTGCGGTAGCCGGTTCTCGCTACTACTTGTTTGTGAGCGACAATTTCGTCCCGGGTGCGGCCCGAGCGCCCGGCCATTCCAAGCCTATCACGGATACTGGGGGTACGGTGAACAAGACTGAATTGCAGGAAGCACTAGCGTCCGCGGCGAATCTATCCAAAGCAGACGCTGCTCGAACCATTGACGCGCTGTTCGGAACCGGCGGTGTAATCGCGGCTGAACTCAAGAAGGGCGGCAAGGTACAGATCACGGGTTTCGGTAGTTTCGTCGCTCGGCAGCGCGCAGCAAGAACGGGGCGGGACCCGCGGACGGGTAATGCTCTGCAGATCGCCGCTGCCACCGTTCCAGCCTTCAAGGCTGGGCAGGCACTGAAGGATGCGCTGAACTAACCGTCGGTAGCTAGCAGGGCCAGCATTGAAGAGCGGCTCGGCGGTCGGTCTTATCGACGATCGATCCGAGCCGCCACTTTCTTGCCGCGCAGCGCCAGTCCGTCCATTTCCCGCCGCACGGTTGCGGCAACCTCAGCGCGCACTTCCAGCAGGGAGTGACCGTCACGCACCTCGATGCGCCCGATCTGGGCCTTGGCTATCCCCACGGCGTTTAGCAGGGCTCCTACGAGGTCGTTGGTGCGTATCCGATCGCGGCTGCCGGCGCTGATACGAATGTGAACCCACGCCGGCATTCCCACCCCGGGTGCCTCGGGCTGGCTCGTATCAACCGTCCTGGCTGCGAGCGCGCCGGCAACGGTCGCCGGGTCGTATTCGTCGAATAGCGGCTCGAGGGCTAGCAATTCCGCAGAACCTCGCCCCTGGGCGATCAGTCCACGCACTTCCTCCCTCAAATGGCCGGCGCGATCGCGTGCACGGTCGACTTCACTGGGGAGTCGGAACGTGCGGGCCTTCCTGGTCGATGCCTTCAGGTAGGGAACCTGATGGCCGCGGATCAGCACGAGCACCTCACCCGCCACGGAATCCAACGCGTCCAGCGCAGAGCCAGTCGGGAGTTCAACGGCAATGGCAAGATCAACGGCGTCATCAGTTGGGCTGGTAACTACTTGCACTGAGGGCTCGTCTGCGTACTCCAGCCACCGTGTCCCCGCCTCCGGGGTTGGGTCCCAGATGAGAGCGCTACCCGGATTGATGATGTCTAGCACCGAATGCACCGCGCGTTCCAGCCCTGACCCGTCCGTCACCGCATAGCGCAACGAGACAGTGCCAGCTACGGGAAGGCCTGCGGCAGGGGCCCGTGGTGCGCGTCTCGCGTGACGCTCCAGGAAATCCCCGATCCTGGTTTCATCCGCAGAGACAATGATCCGCTGAGTCTTGCCGGACTCGGCCAGAATAGTGTCGAGTTCATCTCCCTTGTCTAGCTCGAGCAGGGCTTCGGGCCA
>JAUVRV010000323.1 GCA_030597435.1 Gemmatimonadales bacterium
ACTCATCTGTGAGTGCTGGGTCGTCTGGGAAGACGATCTGTGCGACGACCGGTATGAGATAAGCTCCAGCAGCATAGAACCAGTAGCGGGGCGCTAGCGGTGGCCTATGTAACATAGGTTCGAAGCCGGTGATCCGAAGTATCCCGCGTCTGATGGACATGGAGCCCTTCCCGGTCGGCGTAGGTTTGGACGCACAAAGATTACATACCAGCCCAGGATACGAAAGAGCGCAAGATCGCGCTCCCTGAAATCTGGCTAAATTAAATAGTCACCGCTTTAGGTGTTATGGTATCGGTGTGTCCCGGAGAGCAAATGGATAGTGACGCCAGTGCAATCAGGCAGTTGACGGATGAGCTGAATTCCTTGCGGCAACAGCTGTCGGACCTCGAGACAGCACTAGCCGACGCCGATGAGGCCAGAGAACGACTACACCGGTTCGAGACCGCTGCTGCGAACATGCAGGTGGGCCTCACCATCACCGACCCGAGTGGGACAATCCTCTATACCAATCCTGCAGAAGCCGCGATGCACGGCTTTGAAGTAGCAGAACTCCTAGGGAACGATGTGAGGGTCTTCGCGCCGCCCGAACTCCACAGGCCGATGAAATCGGGTCACAAGAGCGAGGCGGCCAGTTGGCGACGTGAGAGCGTCAACGTTCGCAAGGACGGCGCTCGCTTCGCGGTACACCTCACTTCCGACGTCGTGAGGGATGACACGGGAGCCACGGTCGGTTTTGTAACCACATGCCTCGACATAACCGAACGGAAGCGCGCAGAAAAGGAGTTACAGCGCTCCGAGGCCCAATATCGGGCCATCATCGAAAACGCGATCCATGGTATCTACCGAACGGACGATCAAGAGAAGTTCGTGAGTGCCAATCCAGCGCTCGTCGCCATGCTGGGTTACGAGACGCCGCAGGATGTACTTGGGCTCGACCCGACGACAGACGTCTATGTGGATCCGGCGGAGCATGCGTGGGTTTCCGAGTTGTACCATGACAAGGAACGCATCGAAGGAGCCGTGGTTCACTGGAAGCGCGAAGACGGTACTCCGATCACGGTGCGGTTGAATGGGCGGCTGCTCCGAAACGAGAACCGAGAGCCGATTGGTACAGAAATGTTCGCGGAGGACATCACCGTGCAACAGCAATTAGAGGCGCAGGTGATTCACTCCCAGAAGATAGAGGTGGTGGGGCAGTTGACCGGCGGAATCGCCCACGATTTCAACAACCTGTTGACGGTGATATTGGCTAGCGCCAGCATGATCGAAGGCTCGCTACCCGCCAACCAAGAATCGCTCCAGCACGACCTGCACGACCTGCAGGCAGCGGCCCGACGTGGAGCCGCATTAGTAAAGCGGCTCCTCGGCTTCAGCCGCAGGGCCATGCTGGCGCTGCAACCACTGGATCTCACGCAAGCAGTCAAGAGCTTCATGGCAACCATGCGACGGCTGCTGCCAGAGACAATCGAAGTCGACGTAACTGGTGAGCGACACATTCCCAATGTGTCGGCGGACCCGAACGCGGTGGAGCAGATCGTCAGCAACCTGGTGAACAACGCCCGCGATGCGATGCCGAAGGGAGGCACACTACGGGTAGACACGCGAGTCGAACGACTGGACGAAGCACATCGGGCTGACAGCGGTTGGGGGGATCCAGGCGAATACATATGCCTCTCGGTTACCGATTCCGGTGTGGGTATGGACCAGGAAACCCTGGCCAGGATCTTCGAACCCTTCTTTACCACCAAGGAGCAGGGATTCGGCACGGGCTTGGGGATGTCAACTGTGTATGGCCTCATCAAGCAGCACCGGGGGTTCGTCGAGGTGTCCAGCGAAGTTGGTAGCGGCACGATGGTCAAGGTCTATTTTCGTCGGGCCGATAGCCCGGCAGCCGCCTACACTGCGCCCGGCCAGGTCGCCGCACTAAAGGGAGGGACCGAATCAATCCTGGTGGTCGAGGACGAAGCATCGATTCGCCGCGCTGCCAGACGTGTGCTGGAGAAGTATGGATACAGCGTGCATTGCGTGAGTGATGGTGACGAAGCCCTGGCGACTCTCGAGAGCCGAGGAGACGAGTTCTCTTTGGTCATCTCGGATGTCGTGATGCCGAGGATGAGCGGCATTGAGCTGTACCAGGCAATGCGGGCCGGCAGTATCTACAAGAAGTTCGTATTCATGAGCGGCTACAGCGCCAAGGATGTTCGAGCCAACGTGGACTGGGAAGACGATGTGCCTTTTTTGCAGAAGCCCTGGACCCCAAACGAGTTGTTATCGCTGGTGCGGGATGTGTTGGACGATGTAGTGTGACGCTCCGCTCCAGCACTCCATGCTGGAGTTCCCCAAGACAACGAAGACCCAACACACCGCATGATTAGGCCACCATGCGGAAGGAAATGGTACGGTGTTTTACCGAGTACGCCGGTAGAATGGGGTATTCGACAAAGAAAGGCCCGGCGACATCGTGCTTGCTCGAGTGCGTTCAGCTGCAGTTCTCGGTATCGACGCCTATCTGGTCGATGTAGAGACCGACATATCAAATGGGTTGCCATCATTCACCACGGTGGGTCTGCCACAGGGCGCCGTGAAGGAGGGCAGGGAGCGGGTCGGTGCATCGATCGCCAATTCCGACTTCCTGTTTCCGCTCAAACGGATCACGGTCAATCTCGCACCGGCGGATGTGCGCAAAGAGGGCTCCGCGTTCGATCTGCCCATCGCGTTGGGCATACTCGCCGCGACCGAACAGTTGAACGGTGGTGCTCCGGATCGCTGGGCCAACGATTCAGCGGGTCCGGGTGCCGGCGTCGCTCCCGCGTTGAGTGACTATCTCATCGTGGGTGAATTGGGCTTGGAGGGGGATTTGCGACCGGTGCGCGGTGCCTTGCCCATCGCCCTCAGCGCAAGGGCCGCGGGCCTGAAGGGTGTGATCGTGCCACAAGCGAATGTTTCGGAGGCAGGCGTCGTAGCCGACGTGGAGGTACTTGGTGCGAGCACCCTCGCTGAGGTGGCCGAGTTCTTTGCGACCGGCAAGCCTCTGACGCGCGCAAGGGTAGATACCGGCTCGTTGTTCGAGCAGAGGCCGCATGACGACGTCGATTTCGCAGAGGTCAAGGGCCAGGAACACACCAAGCGGGCACTCGAGATCGCCGCCGCCGGATCGCACAACGTCTTGATGATCGGCCCGCCTGGCTCGGGCAAGACCATGCTGGCACGCCGGCTCCCGTCGATCCTGCCGGAGATGAGCTTGGAAGAGGCGCTCGAGACGACGAAGATCCACAGTGTGGCGGGGTTGCTTCGTCCCGGGTCGTCGCTAGTGACGGCACGGCCTTTCCGGGCTCCGCACCACACCATCAGTGATGCCGGGCTCGTAGGTGGCGGGTCGTATCCGCGACCGGGCGAGGCCAGCCTGGCGCACGGAGGCGTGCTGTTTCTGGATGAGTTGCCAGAGCTCCGCAGGAACGTACTGGAAGTGTTGCGCCAACCGCTGGAAGATGGATTCGTCACCATCTCGCGTGCGGTCACGTCCCTCTGTTATCCCGCTCGTTTCATGTTGGCGGCCGCAATGAATCCGTGTCCCTGTGGTTACTTCGGGGATCCAGGCAGAAGCTGCACCTGCGGCACACTGGGTGTCGAGCGGTACCGCTCGAGGCTATCGGGTCCACTACTGGACCGCATCGATCTTCACGTCGAAGTGCCTGCCGTGCCGTACCGTGACCTCTCCGACGACCGGTCGGGTGAGTCGAGTGATGCCATAAGGGATCGGGTCAACCGGGCCATGGATCGGCAACGCGAGCGGTTTGCCAAGCGCCCCGGGATCTTCTCCAATGCGCACATGACCCCGCGCGACCTCAAGCGATTCTGCCGCGCTACAGACGGAGCGGACAGTCTACTCAAGACAGCAATTGCACGCCTCAAGCTCTCCGCCCGGGCATACCATCGAGTGCTGAAGATATCGCTGACCATAGCGGACCTCGCACAGAGTGGAACCATCGAACCGAGGCATGTGGGTGAGGCGATACAGTACCGGAGCTTGGATCGAGCCGCGGGATGAACTGAGCGGCCGCGGACCCAGGCAGGGGTGTTCGGCGCGTCGGGCGAGTGAGGCTGCCGGGTTGAAAAAACCGAGTGGGTGCGGGGTTTAGAAGACCCCTGGCTGAAGCCAGGGGCTAGGTAGCCGCTTCGGTGATGAAGACACCGGACGGGCCTGGGTCACAGGTGGAACCCCGCCG
>JAUVRV010000186.1 GCA_030597435.1 Gemmatimonadales bacterium
CGCGGTATGTTCAATTCTCCCTCAGTCTTTGCTACCCACACTGCACAAGTAGTGTCACCGGTAACGTTCACGGCTGTGCGAGTCATGTCGAGTATGCGCTCGACGCCCACCACTAGCGCTATGCCCTCCACGGGGATCCCTATCTGTTGCAACACTATGGTAAGCGTAACCATGCCAATGCCCGGCACACCTGCCGCGCCTATCGAAGCCAGTGTGGCGGTCATCACCACGATAATGAGATCCTGCAATCCCAGTGTGATCCCGAACACCTGGGCAATGAAGATGGTGCTCACGCCTTGGTAAATGGCCGTGCCGTTCATGTTGATCGTGGCGCCGAGTGGAAGTACGAACGAGGCCACGTCATTGGAGACACCTAGATCCTCTTCCGATACTTGGAGGTTGAGCGGTAGCGTGGCGTTGCTCGAGGAGGTCGAGAACGCGAACAACGCTACCTCGTAGTACTTCTTGAAGAAGTACATCGGGGACATGCCAGACAGCTTGAGCGAGATTGGGTACACCGCCACGACGAAGGCGATCATTGTCCCGATCGTGACCACCACGTACTTCAGCAGAGTCAAGAGAACGCCGTAGCCGAATTGTGCAGCGACGGCGGCAATGAGAGCGAAGACACCTATGGGCGCGATTCTCATGACCATCTTCACTAGCACTATCATTGCATCGTTTACCGACATGAGGAGGTTGAGAACCGGTTTTCGGCGCTCCTCCGGCAGGATAGTGAGTGATATGCCGAACAGCAGGGCGAAGAAGATGATCTGCAGGAAATTCGTCTCGACCATCGCCTTGAACGGGTTTCGCGGCACTATGTTGACCAAGAACTCCGAGAGGCTCGGCTTCTCGTCTACTCGCTCCAGTTGCTGCTCGGTCACGCCGGCGTAGTCCGTCAACATCCGAGCCTTAACGTCCTCATCCAGACCGGCGCCCGGATTGAACGCCTTGCCAGCAACCAATCCGAACGATACGGCGATCATGGTGGCGACCAGGTAATACCCAACCGTCTTGATCCCGATTCGGCCCAACTTCTTCAGGTCACCGAGACTGGCGGTACCGACTATGAGTGAGGCCATCACCAGCGGCACCACAATCATGATCAGGAGATTGATGAATGCGTCACCTATGGGCTTGATCCACTGCGCCACATCTCCCATTAGTGGGCCCAGTAACGCTCCCAGGATCAGTCCGATGAGAATCTGGGTGTGTAGCTTCATGCCCTTGATCTTGTCTTTGGTGTGCCGCAAGAAGGACTTGTTTTCGTCTGTCACGCCGGGTCCCCTGAGGATGAGTCGGATGCAATCTACACGGACAGTGCTTCGTTGCCACAGCGGTTCGGCGACCTCGGTCGGTTGTCATCACGACTGTTAAGTTGATTCCATGACTCCGCACTTCCGCGTTCGAGACCACTATCTACCTCCCGATCCAGAGGCATATCGTCGAGCCGAACCGCCGACCGGTAGGGTCATTGTCATCGCGCCCACGCGGGCCGCGTGTGAGACGATCGAACTCGCCATGCACTTGGAGATCTCGACCGTGCTGGAGCGGGAGCACGGGTCAGACATCAAGCAGCTGGTGCGGGATGGCCGCGGGTTTGGCATCGTGGCGGGTACGGGCACGGGGAAGACCCTAGCAATTCGCTCGATCTCGAGTGAGATCCTGGGAGCACCGCTCAAGATCGGGGTTGTGAACCGTGAGCGCGAAGCCACGCCGGAGACCCCCACTTGGAACGTAGTGATCGTGACTACAGGGATTGCACGCCGCTGGTTTCAGGATGATCTCATTGACTCCCACGACACTCTGGTGGTGGACGAGATCCATCAGACATCCGCTGAACTCGAATTGTGCTTGGCACTGGGCAAGCGCGTGGGTTGTCCCTTCATCTGGCTGTCCGCGACAGTCGATCCGACGTTCTACGCGGACTACCTGCACTCGGCGGAGGTGTTGGAGACCTCGGTGTTCGATCCTGACATGTCTGCCAGAGTCGAATACAGTCGGGAGTCACCCACCGGTTTTCTCAACGTTGGCTGGGTCCGCAGAATAGTGAAGCAAAAGCGTGGCGTCGCGGTTTTTCTCCCGACGCGTGCCGAGGTTGAGGAGGTTGCATCGGAGTTGAGCTGGCGCTGGGAACGCCTGAACGTCGTATTCTACCACGGTGGCGAGCCGATTCGAGTGATCCGGCCGTTCCTGGAAGGAACAGCGCGAAAGCCATTTGTGCTAGCAATGACCCAGGCGGGTCAGTCCGCGTTGAATGTGCAGGGCCTCGATACCGTGGTGATCTACGATGCCTGTTACAAGAACGTGATCGACCGCGGCCGCAATGTGCTGACGCGTATGCACCTTGGTGCAAACGAGATACTCCAGATGGCCGGCCGGGTCCATGGTCGCGTCCCGGACGGAGAGGTGTACTTACTAACCGATCGCGACATCGACTTCGAGTCGCTGGAACCGACACAACCAGACTTCCAGCTCGCCGGTGATACCGAGCGGGTAGCTCTCACGGCCGCCGCATTGGGTGTGGACCTGGCCGCACTGGATCTTCCCATACCGCTCGACGGTCACGCGTACGCCAGCTCCGTTCAGAGCTTGAGCGAACGTGGCTTGGTCGAGCATGGTCGGCTCACAGATTACGGGCGCGATGTGGAGGCGATGCCGGTGGATCGTCCCTGGGGCGAACTGTTGGTTCACGCCTCCGACGAACTGGTTCCCTTTGTTGCCGTGGCTGCCAACATCGACTCGCTGCACAGGATGACCCGCGAAGAGTCGGATCTGGAACGGCTCCTTGTGCCAGGCAGCGACCACTTGACGGCGTACAATGTGTACGCCGAGGCAGTACGCGAGTGCGGTTACGTAGGCCAGGTCTACGGCCTGCCACGTCACCTCTTCAGCGACGAGATCGGTGAGTGGACCGAACGGAGAGGAGTGCTTGTCAAGGCGATTGAGGACGTGGCCCTGGGTACCGCGTCTGTGATGCGGACCCTGGAGTTGCCGCTACAGGAGAAGCTTCGCCCCGTCACCAAAGAGGTTGTACGCGAGTTCCGTGATCTGGTAGCTCGCGTCATGCCCTTCTCGCTTGTGATCGACGAGGAGACCGCATCGGGCGAACGAGTGAGGTTGTCCCGCTCATCGACGTGCAATCCCCATTCCGCCGTTGCCGGCAGATTATCGTACTTCGCCAATCGGTTCGGTGTACTGCGAGCCGCCATTGAAGGAACCAACATTCCCTACCGCACGATCCAACATCACGCCGTTTGCGGTGATCCGACAGTAGAGTTCCACTCAACTCATAGACGCACGGGTCTCGTGACAGCACGTCGCACGACGTATTTCGGGTTTGAGCTGGACCGAGAGCGCTCCTGGATAACCGGCACGTTCCCGGCGGATCTGGCCGAGCAGGCTCGGGCGGTGCTGGCCCAATCACTAGTGGATGGTGTCACGCAGCATCCGCGACAGCCGAGGATTTCGAAGGCGGTAAACCGTCTGCAAGAGTACTGGCTTCGCTCCGGGGGGACCCTTGAAGCAGCTCGCACGGATCGGGTCGTCGAACAACTGCGGGTTCAACTCGATGCGGCAAACAGTTGGCGCGAGTTTCTCGATCTCGATCTGGCGCTGGCAATCGACGAGCTGATTCCGGCAGACGTCCGTCGGAATCTCGACAACCTGCCATCGTCTGCCCATGTCTTGGGTGACCGGATCCCTCTTGTCTACGAGCTGGAAGGCGGCAAACCGGTTGCCATGCTCCGGATGCGCGAAGGCCAAGCCCGGCGGCTAAGGCGGCGAGACATCCCGCGCCTGGATAGACCGCTTCACTTCAGTGTGTTTCGTGGCAGGCGTGAGATTGTGAGGGCCACGTCGCTGGACGAGCTACAAGCCCGGTTGCAGTTGCTGCCTGCCGAGCGCAAGAAGCACGGTCGGCGACGGCGCCGTCGCTAGGATCCTCGTGGGACCGTGAGGGAGAGAACTCCCAGCCACGCCGCAGCGTAAGCTCCTTGAAGCTCCTGCTCGCTTGCGCCGGCGAGGAGCTGCATCCCAATTCCGTCAATCACGGCTGTCATGAGCCAGCCGACTTCCTCGTTGGGAACGGTCGGCGCCAGGTGCATGTCTTCCTTGAGTAAGCGCACGAAGGCATCTCCCAGCGCCCGGCTGAACTTGTTCACAATGTTCTTGACCGATTGGTCAACAAACACATCTCCCGACTGGAGGAGGGTGTGCCAGGCCAGGGTTACCCCGTTTACTGACTCGCCGGTCAGTAGATTCCAGGACCGCTCAGCCGCCGATTGTGGCGACCCTGGTTCGAGTGCCGCCAACCACTCGCGGGTGCGAGATTGGGCGATTCGTTCCATCACGGCACCCAGTAGCCCCAACTTGGTCTTGAAGTGGTAATGGACCAGTCCCTTGGCGGAACCTGCCGCCTTGGCAACCGCCTCGACCGTCACCGCACTTGCCCCGCGTTCCTTCACTAGCCCTTCAGCAGACTGAAGGATTGTTTCTCGGGCCTTACCTCGTGGGATCGCCATAGCATCACCTGACTGACTGACCAGTTAATATAGACCGGGCAAGCCTGCGCATCAACCTTGACCGGTCGGTCAAATGCTACATGGCTGGAAAACGGCTCGAATTGAAACCTTCCGGTGCTTTCCAGCGTACAGGATTCTGCAAAGTCAACGAGTTCCAACAATGATATCGCCAGTCTTTTCGTCACTAGCGCGAGCGGTGCTGGACTCCTTCAACGAAGGGGTAGTGGTGTTTGACCCGGAGGGCCAGCTCGTCTACGCGAATCATCCAGCCGAGCAAGTGATCGACGGTTTCGGCAACGACGTCTCCCGAGACGCAGACGCCCTGTTGCCACAGCTGGCGAGGCAGGGTGGCCGGATAGCGCCCCTCAGAGTCGGCGGGCTCAAGGTGGGCGAAGCCGTTTACCTGCCGACCCGCGAAGGCGGGCAACGGACCCTGGCCGATCGTGAGCGCCAGGCGATCTTGTTTACGCTCCAGGGCAGTGGTTGGAGACTTGCCGAAAGCGCCCGCCGGTTGGGAATCTCGCGGACCACGCTCTGGCGCCGCCTCAAGGAGTACGGACTCCACCGTGATGGTGGCGGGAGATGGTCGCAAGCCTCCTAGCCGCACTCCTCATCAGCACCCCTGTCCAGCAAGGTGACACTGCCACGTTCAGTGACGCCGTAACCGCCGAACTGTACGCCCGAGCGCGAGTACGGCACGTGCGGCAGGACTCATTAGTGCGCGACTATCGGGCACTAGTGCACACTCGTATGGATGTTACTGCTGGTCGCAGCCGGTTTGCGCGACAGACCACCCTGGTTGCGCATGAGACTGTTGCTCGAGTCACCTGGCGAACTCCCAACGATCTCAAGGTTCAGATAATGGGGGCCAGGTCCGCAGCTCCAGTGCTCCGGATGATGGTTGGCATCAGCCCTGAACTCGACGAGGAGTTGGAGGGGGAGGATGTGAGGGGGGAGTTCCGGCAGGAGGTGTGGTTCGATCGACCGTGGTTCATCCCCAGGTCGCTCGGCGATAGCGTCCGGCTCATGGGCGTGCCGGACCGAGCCGCGCTGCATCCCTTGGCCGCGAGTGCCACTGAGCATTATCGCTTCAGCATCATAGACTCGGCCAGGATGAGCGTGCCCGGACGCGAGGTGCGCGCCGTGAAAATGCGCGTGCAGCCAAAGGAGTTGGCTCCGTCGCTCGTCGCCGGGGACATGTGGATCGACCAGGAGACGGGCGACGTTGTGCGTCTCACGATCGTCTGCATTGGAGAATACCTCTGGGAAGAGCCCAGCGGAGATACCCCCCAAGACAGTGCCGACGCCCGAGAGGACAATGAGTGGGCCACACGGTTCCTCAGTGTCGAGGCTGACATCGAGTATGCCTTGGTGGCTACACAATACTGGCTGCCCCACCGCCAGTTGCTGGCGATCACCGCGCGGATTCCGTGGTTCGTCAACGCGACGATCCCTGCCCGCTCAGTCTCCACCTTTTCCGAGTATCAGGTGAACACATCTCCCGCCGTGAACTTCATGGTGCCGATTGAAGAGGA
>JAUVRV010000028.1 GCA_030597435.1 Gemmatimonadales bacterium
AAATCGCAAAGAAAACGCTGTAGGATAGGAACACTGCTAGTGCGAACCTCAACGCCAGTGAGTTCGGATATGCATTGAGTCCTACCTGTAGCTCGACTGACGCGGTCGCCAGGAGTGCGCCGATCCACAACGACAAGATCGGGACAGCCAGCAAGAGTGCGCCGCTGCCATAGCGCAGTAGTACGTAGCGCCATCGTTCCACTGGCAACGAGAGCGCGTACACGTGTCCTCCACGATGGTCACTCATCCACGCGCTAGTGCCGACCAGCAGCCCAACAGCGCCCGCGAAGGCCGCAAACCAGACGCTCCATTCCCCGGAATTTCGTATTACCTCCCAGGACGGACGTGAGCTGTCGGCGTTTTGTACCGAGAGAATCGGCAGCGCAAACCCCACTACCACGGCCGGCAACAAGAGAAGCCTCGTCCACTTCCACTGCGCCATCAGCATCACCTTGAACATGAATCCACCCCCGGGTTTGCTTCGACCCGAAAAGTCCGCAGCAACTCCACGAATCCATCCTCCAGGTCCAGATCTTCCACCTCGTTCAGCCTGGCCCCGACTGCGTCGAAATACTCGTGCATGGGAGGCTTCCACCCGCGTACGACCCAGGTTTCTGCATCGCCGACTCCCTCGCCCTGCTCCCGCGACAAGAGTACGAACGGTGTGCTTTCAATGGACGTGGGCGCTCCCGTGATTCGTAAGCGCTTGATGCCGCCCTTGAAGCTCTCGGTAGGCATTTCCGCAACCAGGCGGCCCCGGTCCATCACACCGATCCAATCGCACATGCGCTCGGCTTCGTGAACCAGGTGGCTCGAGATGAAGACGGTTGCACCACGCTGTGCGACGAAATCGACTATGGCAGTCATGACTTCCCGCCGTACAACCGGATCCAGTCCGTCAGTCGGCTCATCGAGAACCAGCAACTGGGGACGCTGCGCGAGTGCCAGCAGCATGAGGAACTTCCCGGTCTCACCCTTCGACAACCGTTTGATCAGTCTGGTCCTATCGAGATCAAACCGCACCAGTAACCGGTCCGACTCCTGTGCGTCCCAGCTCTTGTAGAACGCAGCGTGAAACCGCAGGGCCTCTTCAACGGTCAGGCTGGGATCGATGTGCGGGCGCTCGGGCACGTAGCCGGTCTTAGCCAAGACCCTCGTGATTTCGGAGGGCACGTCGTGACCCAACACCCTGATGGTGCCCGCCTTGGCACGACGCAATGCCAACAGCAACTGGATTGTCGTGGTCTTCCCCGCCCCGTTGGGGCCGAGGAACCCGTAGATCGAACCCTCGGGAACGGTGAGCGCCAGGTCCTTGATCTCGACCGCCTTGCCGAGTTTGTATCTGACCCCATTAGTCTGAATCGCGTTACTCATGAGTCTTGACTCCGAGTTCTCGACTGACCGCCTCCGCTATCTCGTCGCCGTCGAGACCCAGCCGTGCGGCCTCGCCGAGCATGTTGCGCACGAGCCTGCGCGCCTGCTTCGCCCGCTCCGATGACCGTTTGGCCATCCCGACCTCACACACGAAAGTGCCGGCTCCCTGTCTCATCGCGACAAACCCCTCGGCCTCGAGTTCACGATACGCCTGCACCACCGTGGCGGGATTGACACGCAGGCGAGTAGCAAGTTGCCGCACCGACGGCAGTGCGGTTCCCGACCGCAACTCACCCGCAGCAACCGCCACCCTGATGCGAGTGGCGATCTGGTCGTACAGCGGGATCGGGCTGCGAGAGTCGAGTTTATTGAACATGACTAAGTGTATTGGTCTGCCCATACAATACTACAATTTGCCAATTCGTCAAGCGAGCCTCCCATCAGGCACTCGAGGCCGGAAACGGCAACTTCTTATGACCAGAATCAGGGAGGGGCCACAATGCGAAGCATGCTTTGTGACGGTGTGGATCGGCCTAGCGGTGTTGGCGCTACGCGGTCGGCTACTGCTTGACGAACCGGAGGTTCTTGACCCTCCCGGCATCGAGCAAGAAACCGGTTATTCGCCCGTCTCCGCTCCTCTCAAACCGCAGCGTCACGCGGCCTCGCCGCATCTCATCGGTCGCGGCCAAACGTAGTCTACCGTCGAGGTCGTTGCCCACCCTCAGAACCAAATCACCCTGCTCGATCACGACCTCATACTCGATATCCAGCTCGCCGCTGTAGTAGAATCCAGCAAGCTCCTGCTTCTGCTGGCTGTCCAGAGGCGGCGGCTCGGACTCTCCGGCTTCCGGACTCGGTTGCCGCCGGTCCGGCCGTTCGGGCTCGGGCAACAGCCGGTCTGCCAGCAGCACGTCCGCCACGCGTTGGGACAAGCGCGTCGGGTTGGCAATGCTCACGTTACACAGGCAGATGATGCTCATACGTTCGGTGGGAAATCGCACCACCTGGGCCCTGAAGCCGACAAAACCACCACTATGGCTGATCATGGGGAGGCCGCGATACTCACCATGACCTAGCCCAAGCGCATAGCTGAGTGTATCACCGTTGGTCAGCACGCCGTTCCTGAGCATCTCACGCCAGAACTCCTCCGGCCGGTCGGTTGGCAAGTTGGCGGCTGGTTCCGAGTGGAAGAACCGCTCCCACTGCAACAGGTCGTCCACGGACGTGAACACGCCCCCGTCGCCTACCATTCCCAGCGTGGTCATGCTGATGCTGTACACACCCGGCCCCGATGGGGTGTAACCGCTCGCACGCATGGGCACGATGTGGCTGTGATCGTCATGGAAGTGCGTGTGCGTCATGCCCAAAGGCCCGAACAGATGCTGCTGGGCGTACTCCCGCAGCGACAGACCGCTGGCACTCCGCACGATCTGCGACAGCAAGAAATATCCGGAATTGCTGTACAGGTGCTGGTCGCCCGGTGCGAAATTCAACTCTTGCTGTCGAGCGAGCATGGCCACGAGTTCATCGTCGGTGTAGAAGTCGTCGTCGCTCTGACCGGCCAGGTACATCAACGTCAGGTAGTCTCGCAGACCACTCGTGTGGTGCAGTAGATGGCGAATAGTGATTGTCTGCTCGTAGGCTGGTACCTCCGGTACGTACTCTCTGATGTCGTCGTCGAGAGAGAGTTTGCCCTGCTGCGCGAGCAGCACGATTGCGGCCGCTGTGAATTGCTTCGAGACCGAGCCGATCCTGAAGACACTCGATGGAGAATTGGCAGTACCGTATTCCAGGTTGGCCATGCCATATCCTCGTTTGAACGAGAACTCTCCATCTCGTATCACACCGAGAGCACAACCGGGGCTGTGTGTATTGTCAAACTGGGCGAAGATGCTGTCGACTCTCGCTAAGAGACTCGCATCCTGTGCGGCTGCGGGAAGCGGCGTAAGCACGCACGCGAGTACGCTCAATGCAGCGATCGGCTGCCAGAATGGATTTGACCTCATGCGCTCTTTTCCTGCATAAGGTGAGTCCTCACATGCTCTCAAAGCGCCAGCCATTAGCGCGCGCGCCGGATGACTACTCCCGGATAGTGACCTGTACCGGCTTCGTTGCGATAGACGACTACTCCGTTGACCCACACCATCTCGACTCCGACCGAGGTCAGCTGCGGATTCTCGGGCGTAGCCCGATCGGCCACCACCTCGGGATCGAACAAGACCAGATCCGCGTAATAACCGGTTCGAATTGTGCCTCGCCCTTCGATACCAGTGTTAGCCGCGGCCAGACTCGTCATCTTCCGGACCGCCTCCTCCAGCGTCAGCACACCGCCAGTCCGCACATAGCGCGCAAGCACCCTGGGAAATGTTCCGATGCCACGCGGATGACGACCAGCGAGCGATCCGTCGGTGCAGATGCTTGCGTATCGCCATGCGATCAGGCTGGCGATGTCCGCCTCATGCATGCTCGTGGCAATGACGCTCTCGCTGCCGTCGCGGGACTCGGCGATGAGATCGATGTACGTGGTTACCGGGTCGGATCCACGAAGCTCGGCTATTTCGGCGAGTGTCTTGCCGATATAGGAAGTGTCGGGACTGAACGCTGCCAACACCATTCCGTCCGGGGATGTCAGTTCGGTCAACGCGAAGCTTGCAGTTGCCCGGTTGGTGAAATCGCGCTCCGGAAACAAGACCGTCATCGTCGACTGCCAATATGGGTACGGATAGACATCAGCGGTGACATCGACTCCCGCATCCCGTGCGCTGTCCAACCGGGCGAGCAAGACATCGGCTTTTCCCCACAAGCTGCGCATCGCCAGCTTCAGGTGTGATGCGTGTACGGGGATCTCAGCTTCGCTCCCGATCGTCAGCAGTTCGTCTACAGCACTCCAGAGTTCCCGGTCCTCACTCCTCATGTGGCTGGCATAACGCCCACCCACACTGGCAGCCTCCCGCGCCAATTCCACGACTTCCGCCGTGGTCGCGTAAATGCCGGGGTCGTACTCGAGCCCGGTCGATAGGCCAAGAGCACCGGACTCCATCTCCTTGCGCAGCAGCTCGCGCATCAGCTGGATTTCGGACTCCGTGGCGGTTCGCTCGAAGTCATCCTGCAGGACTATGTGACGGATGGTGTTGTGTCCTGCGTAGGAGGCAACGTTTACAGCAGGGGGCGTGTCCTCGAGCCTCCCGAAGAAATCAGCCAGTGGTACGTGTGAGGCCCCATCTTGTCCCACCACGATGGTGGTGACACCTTGACTCACCAGGGCAACCGCCTCGCGGTCGTCCAGCAGGCCTCGGTCGTGATGGCTGTGGGTATCTATGAAGCCAGGAGCAAGTGCCCTCCCTCTCGCGTCGATAACGGCCTCGTCCTGTCGGGCAACCAACTCTCCCACCTCAGCGATCCGTCCGCCCCGTATCCTGACATCCAGTTCCCGCGGTGCTTCACCCGTCCCGTCTACCACGAGCGCATTGACGATCAGCGTTGCGGTAGCGTTCCCATCACCGCAGCCAGCGAGAAACAGCAATCCTACGGCGGTAACTACGAATCCACGGGCTATCGCTAGCACCATTGAGAACTCCCTATAGTGTGGCTCGTATAGTGTGAAGGCCCGTTCGAGGGGTGTCAATGACCGGCCAGGGGGATCACCTTGACCGCCGACTTGAAGACTTGTATCTCTTTCCCAGGTCACAAGCCTTGATTCCACTGCCAGATACGCCCGAGGTCTTTCATGACCACACGGAAACCCGCCAGCCGCGCACCCGATCGACTGAAGCTCCGCGTCAGCACAGTCGCCTTCCTAGCAGCCGTATCGGTCACCGTCAGCTCGTGCGACTTCATCCTCGTGGACAAGCTCACGCAGATGGCCCGTGCCTCCGTAGCCCAGCTCCAGGGTGAAGTCGAGCTGGATGGAGTGCAACAGGACATCGAGATCCTGCGTGACAAGTGGGGCGTTGCCCACATCTTCGCGAGTACGGTTGAGGACCTCTTCTTCGCGCAGGGTTTCGTCGCCGCCCAGGATCGCTTGTGGCAACTGGAGATATGGAGGAGGGTTGGCGAAGGACGTTTGGCGGAGATCGCTGGGCCGGTGGCCTTTGAACGTGATCGGCTCGCTCGACTCCTCCGATACCGCGGTGACATGGAAGCTGAGTGGACCAGCTATCATCCGGATGGAGAGGCCATAATCACGGCGTTCGTCAGGGGCATCAACGCATTCATCGAACACAACTCCGACAACCTACCGGTCGAATTCAAGCTGACGGGTGTCGTGCCGGATCCATGGACACGCGAGGTCCCCATCCTCCGCATGGCCGGACTACCGATGACACAAAACGGCATCGACGAAATCGCCCTCGCACTGGCTGTCGACGAATTGGGGCTCGAGGAAGCCAACCGGCGCGACGAACCAGACCCCTGGCATAGCCTCGGCATACCGCGAGGCCTCGAGATAGCGGCAGTTCCCCGTGAGGTCCTGGAGGTATTGGAAGCCGGTTATGCACCGCTACCACGCATATCCGTATTGGATGATCGGGACCAGCCGTCCGGCGCCGTGGATGATGACCGTTCCCCGGCCGGCAGCAACAATTGGGTAGTATCTGGAGCGATGTCCGCCACAGGTCAACCGCTGCTGGCAAACGATCCACACCGTAGGATCACGCTCCCCTCCTTGCGATACCTGGTGCACCTGAACGGCCCTGGCTGGAACGTCATAGGATCTGGCGAACCTGCTCTACCCGGTGTGGCCATCGGCCATAACGAGCGGATCGCCTGGGGGCTCACAATCGTAGGCATCGACCAGCAGGACATCTTCGTCGAGCAGGTGAATCCGGACGACAGGAATCAGGTCAGGTGGAAGAACGCATGGGAACCCCTGACAGTCGAGATAGACACCATTCTGGTGCAGGGCGAAGCGCCCCGCGTAGTGGAACTCAAGTTCAGCCGCCACGGTCCCATCATTTACGAGGACACCGTCAACCACCGCGCGTACGCGTTTCGCTCGGTTCTCGCGGAGCCCGGAACGGCCGGGTACCTCGGATCGCTCCGCGTCGATCAGGCCCAGAACTGGGAGGAGTACCTCGACGCGATGAACCATTGGCTTGTTCCGTCGGAGAACATGGTTTACGCCGACGTTGACGGGAACATCGGCTGGCAGGCGGCTGGCCTCACACCGATCCGTTGTTGTGGTTGGGTGGGGAGGCTACCGGCCCCTGGGACCGGGAGCTTCGAATGGAGTGGGTTTCGACCAATGAGTGAACTGCCGCGTGAGTTCAACCCGGAAAGAGGTTACATCACAACGGCAAACCACAACATCATGCCAGAGGACTTCTCTCCGGCCCTGGGCTACAATTGGTCCTCACCTGTTCGCTATCACCGGATCGACGACGTGTTGAGTGACAGTGGCGACTTCGGCGTCGAAGACTTCAAGCTGTTACAGCACGACGTGTATTCCTCGGTAGCAGCCGAGGCTCTGAAGGCACTGGAAGGTTGGACGGGGAGAACCGACCAGACCGAACGGGCCAGGCGGCTGCTCTCGTCGTGGAATGCCGAGTTGCATAAGGACCTGCCCGAGGCAGCCCTATTCAAGGCGTGGGACGCGGTAGTAGACCGGCGCGTGTTCGATCCCGACATGGCACCCGACGAGCGGGCTTCCCTTGCGGAGACAGCCATGGAGATCGCCATTGAGAACCTCGAGACATCACAGGGGGATGACTGGTCGGCCTGGAACTGGGGATCGATGAACCATACACGTTTCGAGCATCCGGTCACTGCCGCCTTCGACTTGCCTGCGGTGGACCGACCTGGGGACCTCACGACGGTGAATCTCACGGCCGAATGGGGTGGTTCGTTCAGGGAGATCCTCGACGTGTCGGACTGGGACAATTCGGTCGCCACGAGTACTCCCGGACAATCCGCTCAACCCCAGAGTCCTCACTACGCCGACCTGCTCGACATGTGGGCGAGCGGCGAGTATTTCCCACTGCTGTTCACCCGTGAGGCCATCGAGGAAAACACGGAACACAGGCTGGTGCTCAAGCCAAAACGGGATAACTAGCGACACAAGCTTGATGCAGCCAGGCTAGACAGTACCATTAGTCACCGCTCGGGACTATCCTAAGAGAGTCCGGGTCTGTAGCCCCGGGCTCTCTCATCCTGAATCCTTACAGCTCAGCTCGAGGTGAGGCCCTTCGATGATCACTTCCGGAACCCGTATTGCGATCCGCAGATACGTCGATCTCCTAGTCTGCACGATCGCGTTCGCCGCACTGCTCGGGGTAACTGCACCGCTCCACGCGCAGACAAAAGTCACATCACCCCAGGAGCACTTTGGCTTCAACATCGGCGACGACTACCACTTGGCTACCTACCCACAATTCGAGGCCTATTGGCGCCTGCTAGCCGCAGAGTCGCCTAGGATGATCTTGGAAGAAATCGGCCCGACCGCAGAAGGCCGCACCGAGTTGATGGCCATCATAACTTCGCCGGAAAACCACCAGAACCTAGCCCGCTACCAAGAGATAGCCCGACGGCTTGCCTTGGCCGAGGGGCTCAGCGCAGAGCAAGCCAGGACCCTCGCAAAGGAAGGCAAAGCGGTTGTGTGGATCGATGGCGGATTGCACGCAACCGAAGTAGTCGGCGCACACCAGCTGATCGAGACGGTTTATCAGTTGGTGGATCGCACCGACGACGAGACACTGCGGTTCTTGGATGACGTGATTATTCTCGCAGTGCACGCAAATCCTGATGGTATGGACCTGGTGTCGAACTGGTACATGAGGGAGCCCGATCCGGAGCAGCGTTCGACGTCTGGCCTCCCGCGGTTATACCAGAAGTACGTAGGTCACGACAACAATCGTGACTTCTTCATGGTGAGTCAGGTCGAGACGGAGAACATGGCACGCATCATGTACCGTGAGTGGTTCCCGCAAATCGTCTACAACCACCATCAGACAGGGCCCGCCGGCACGGTGATGTTCGCACCACCGTTCCGCGATCCATTCAACTACAACCTCGATCCGCTTGTCCCGCTCACAATTGAGGCTGTCGGTACTGCCATGCACAGCCGCTTTGTGGCTGAGGACAAGCCTGGCACAACGATGCGGTCCGGTGCCAGCTACTCGACCTGGTGGAACGGTGGTCTCAGGACGACCACTTATTTCCACAACATGGTTGGATTGCTCACGGAGATCATCGGACACCCAACGCCGATGTCAGTCCCGTTGCTGCCAACTCGGCAACTGGCGAGAAACGACCTACCGTATCCCATAAGGCCGCAAGAGTGGCACTTCCGGCAGTCGATTGATTATTCCGTGACCGCCAACCGGGCGGTCCTCGACTACGCGTCCAGATACCGGGAGACATTGCTCTACAACATCTATCTCATGGGCAGCAACGCGATCGAGCGCGGCAATCGTGATAACTGGACCATCCAACCCAGACATATTGCGGCTTTGAATGCGGCCATCGAGGAAAGCCGTGGGCAGCAGCAGCAGAATGCGATGCAACGGTCTCGGGGAGCGCCTCCTGAGTTGTACGATCAGGTGCTCAATGACCCTGCAACGCGTGATGCCCGCGGGTATATCCTGACGGCTGACCAGCCTGACTTCCCGACAGTCACGAAGTTCGTCAACACGCTCATGAAGACGGGGGTGACGGTACACCAGGCAACGCAGGACTTCGAGGTTGCAGGAAAGCCCTATCCGGCGGGCTCCTACATCGTCAAGGCTGCTCAGGCGTTCCGGCCCCATGTAATGGACATGTTCGAGCCACAGAACCACCCTGACGACTTCGCATACCCTGGGGGCCCCCCTACCCCACCGTACGACAACGCTGGCTGGACTTTGGCCTTCCAGATGGGAGTTCAGTTCGATCGGATTCTCGATGGGTTCGACGGTCCGTTCGAGAAGATCGAGGGGTTCGCCACGACCCCACCCGGCACAGTCGCGAACGCTACTGCTGCATCTGGCTTCCTATTGAGTCACTCTCTGAACGACGGGTTCACGGCAACGAATCGTCTGTTGATGAATGAAGAAGACGTATTCTGGCTCAAACAGCCTTGGACCGCGCACGGCAAGACCTATCCGGCCGGCACGATCTACATCCGCTCCAAGCGCAACACCGTGCCCAACTTGGAGAACATCGCAAGCGAATTGGGCCTCACTTTCGAGGGAGTGACAGAAGAGCCCACCGGCGATGCACTGAAGATGCAGCCCGTGAAGATCGGTTTGTGGGACAGATACGGCGGCTCTATGCAGTCAGGTTGGACCCGTTGGGTGTTGGAGCAGTTCGAATTCCCGTTCGAAGTCGTATTCCCCCAAGAACTAAACGCCGGCAAGCTGGCCGACGAATATGACGTGCTCGTATTTGTCAGTGGTGCCATCCCGGCAGCTTCCAGCGGAGCTGGTGGATCCAGACGTTTCGGGCGCAGCCCAGATCCTTCCAGCATTCCCGAGGAATACCGGGACCGTATCGGGAGCATCACGGTGGACACCACGGTTCCACAGCTGCGGCAGTTTCTGCACGACGGTGGTACGATCATCACGATCGGCAGCTCCACGTCGCTGGCGCAGCACGTTGGTCTCCCGCTCGCGAACCACTTGGTCGACGAAGCAGGACGTCCGCTGCCCAATAACGAGTACTTCGTACCGGGGTCGCTGCTCGAGGTGCAGGTCGACAACACCCTTCCGGTCGCCTATGGAATGCCCGAGCGACTAAACGTGTCGTTCAGCCGTAGCCCGGTCTTCCGCATGACGGATCAGTCAGAGATCAGCTCGGTCGGCACGGTCGCCTGGTTTGACAGCGCTACGCCTTTGCGCAGCGGGTGGGCGTGGGGTCAGGAACATCTCGAGGGCGGGATCGCAATAGCGCAAGCCGATGTCGGCGAGGGTACGCTGTTCCTCTTCGGTCCTGAGATCGTCAGGCGGAGCCAACCGCACGGGACATACAAGTTCCTGTTCAACGCGATCTATCTGGGGGGAGCGGAAGCGGTAGTTCTACGGTAGCTCCTCGACGTAAGCGGGGTATCCATCCTTCGCTTGCGCCACCAACTGCAGATCGAGCGTGGTTGTCACCATCGGATGTTCGGGTGACGTCTCGGCGACGACGTCACCCACAGGATCGATTATCCATCCTCGACCGCCGAACTCCTGGCCACTCTCGTCGATTCCAGCCCGGTTCGAGCTAGCCACGTAGCATCCCGAAATTACCGCCGCTGTGGACATGACCGTCTTCCACCTCTGTAGCGAGGGAGTCGGTGTCGCACGCGGCACGACGATCACATGTGCACCCGATCTGCCGTAGAACCGTGCCCACTCCAGAAACATCACATCCGTACAGATCAGGAAGCCGGCCTTGATTCCGCCAGCCTCAGCCAGTTCAAAGCGGAGTTTCCCGCGCTCAAACCACCTGACCTCGTAGTATCCGGGTTCGTTGGGAAAGAATTGCTTGGTGTGAACCGCAGTGAGACCGGCCGCAGCACTCCACGAGAAAGCTTGGTTCACGCTGCACTCGTTCTCTAAAGTCGGTCTGCTCCCCAGCACGGTTGGGACCGATAGTTCGTCCAAGTGGTCGAGTCCGTGATCGTGCACGTTCTGGGAGCCCAGTAGTGCTTCTCGATCTGGCTCCGGCCCGGCTGACAGCCATCGGCCGAACGGCATCTCGTTGAGGAGTAAGGCGTCGGGCCGGTAGCGCCTGCAAAGCTCTACCAGCCGGTTCCAGTCATCGTCCCCATATAGCATCTGCGGTGCGGCTTCACATACGGCGAGCTTCATGAGTTCCTCAAAGCACCCCCGATACCAGTTAGTCAGCCATTCAACTCATCAAACTAACCGGCCCCTCCCACGATCGGCAGTACAGCCGGCATCGATCACGACTCTCATTCCAACCGGTTAGATTGCACTCTTCATTGATCTAGCATCCACACCGTGTCACCCAAGGGATAAGGAAGCCATGGCCGGGAACAATGAGCACATAGAGACCAAACTCATCCACGCCGGTGAACCGGATCCGCGTATCGCCGGCGCCGTGAGTATCCCGATATTTCAGTCCGCGACGTTCGAGTATGGCGGTGAAGCCAGCTATGACGCGATCAAGTACATCCGTCTGAACAACACGCCGAATCACACGGCCCTCCATGAAAAACTGGCCGCACTCGAGAATGCGGAAGCAGCCCTGGTCACCGCGAGTGGTATGGCGGCAATCTCGACTACGTTATTCACACTGCTCTCCTCGGGCGACCACTTTCTTGCTCAGAGTTGTCTGTATGGCGGCACATACGATCTAGCTACACGTGAACTGCCCAAGTATGGCATCTCATTCGACTTCATTGATGGCTCAGATCCGGATACATGGGAATCCAAGCTCAAACCCCGCACCAAGGCCATATACGTGGAGACGATGGCCAATCCGTTGATGGAGGTGCCCGACCTCAAGGCCGTAGTCGCGTTTGCAAAGGCGCATAGCCTGGTCACACTCATCGACAATACCTTCGCCAGTCCGGTCAATTTCAGGCCGGCCGAGTGGGGGTTCGATTTGTCGCTACACAGTTGCACCAAGTATCTGAATGGTCATTCCGACATCGTCGCGGGCGCCGTCATCGGTCGGAGAGATTTGATCGAGCAGATAACCCACAAATTGAACCTCCTTGGTGGCACGTTGGATCCGCACGCGTGTTTCTTGCTTCACCGCGGAGTGAAGACTCTGTCCGTACGGGTGCATCATCAGAACAAGAGCGCCCACGCAATCGCCTCGTTCCTCGAGCAGCACCCGGCAGTCCGAAAGGTGAACTACCCCGGCCTGGAGAGCCATTCGGCCCATGCTATCGCGCACGAGCTGTTCGACGGCAACAGCGGTATGCTGAGTTTCGAACTGGACGGAGGCGTGGAGGCCGCAGAACGGTTCATGTCGAGTACGCGACTACCCATCATCGCGCCGAGCCTGGGCGGTATTGAGACGCTGCTGACTCGTCCTACAACAACGTCGCACTCGGGACTCACTCCGGAAGAGCGGCAGCAAGCCGGGATCTCTGACGAGTTGATCAGGGTATCTGTTGGGATCGAGCACACGGAAGACCTAATTGCCGACTTCGAGCAGGCGCTCGCATAGGCAAACAGGCGGCACCGGTGGGATACCGGCGTAGGTAGCATTGCCGGCGTTTCGAGAATCAAGGAACGGGACCACATGAAATCCAAGCGACTATCGCTGCTCACAGCGACGGCTGTCCTATTGTGCCTCACAGCGTGCGGCGAGCGAGCAGCGTCCGGCCAGCGTGCGCCCTCGAGCCAAACCATTGCTCAGAGCCTCACGAGGGTCGAGTTTGTTCGGCTCATTGAACAACTCTCGGAACCCAGCGGTTACTTCGACACCGACAACCTGATCTCGAACGAGACTTCCTATCTCCACGTCATTGGTGAGATGGAGGAACTCGAGGTCGAGGGTGGTGTGTACGTCGGCGTCGGACCTGCTCAGAACTTCTCCTACATAGCGCAGGTCCGACCAGAGATCGCATTCATCATAGACATACGACGTGACAACCTGCTGCAGCATCTACTCTTTAAGGCACTGTTCGGCCTATCGTCCACCCGAATCGAGTATCTGTGTCTACTGACTGCCACACCGTTGCCGGAGAGTCCGCAGGAGTGGAGCGATCGTCCGATCAGTGAACTAGTCGCGTACGTCGACCGCACACCGTCAACCGATGTGACTATCAACAACACCAGCCGAGCCGTAATTGAGCGAGTTACTGAGTCCGGTGTTGCACTCGACGCCGAGATGCTCGCTACGATCGAGAGGTTGCACCAGGAGTTCACAAAGGCGGGGCTGAGCTTGCGGTTTCAGAGCTTCAACAGGCCACCTCGTCCCGACTACCCGACTTTACGCCAACTCTTGCTCGAAACCGATCGATCCGGCGAGCAAAGTAATTTTCTTGCAAAGGAAGAGGACTTCCAGTTCGTGAAGTCATTGGAAGACCGGAATCTCGTGGTTCCTGTCGTCGGTGATCTGGCAGG
>JAUVRV010000030.1 GCA_030597435.1 Gemmatimonadales bacterium
ACCGAGTGCTCGCATGTATTCCGGGTAATGCCGATCGTAGCAGATGGCGATTCCGATTGCTCCCGCCTTCGTTTGATAGACAGGTGCGCCATGATCTCCGGGATGGTAATACTTCTGCTCGTGGAAACAGGCGTACTCGGTGATGTGAATCATGCGGGTGACACCGAGCAGCGAGCCGTCTGCATCGAACACCGGTGAGCTGTCGAATCGTCTTCCCTGATCGTCGCTCTCATACATGTTGAACACGGTGACGAGTGAAAGATCCCGTGCCCGGGCAGCAATTGCATCGGCGGTCGGTCCCGGAATCGGTTCTGCACGACCAGCGGCAGTAGGATCGTCCGGGTGCTGCGGGAAGAACAGATCGATCACGAGTTCGGGGAAAGCGACCACATCGGCGCCGGCCGCCTTCGCGCGATCCATGGCATCGAGGGCACGTTGTAGATTCGAGTTGCGATCTGGACTTGCTGATTGCTGTGCGCGTGCTAGGCGCATGGCTGGATCCCTTGATAGGCTTGGTTCCGGTTTTCCGGTACCTCGGTGCGAGGTCTAGATTTTGGTCAGCAAACCTACCAACCTCGGGACCGTCTTGCTTGCAGAGTACTCTCTGGCCTTCGTCTGGTTCGCGTCGCCCATTCGGAGTCGCAACTCCGAATTGTCGAGACAGTGTAGCAGTTTGGCGGCCAGATCATGATGGTCGTGTGGTGCTGCCAACAGTCCATTGACCTCGTCCTCTATCAATTCCGGTGTCGAACTGGCCCGGCACGCAACCACCGGCTTGCCGCTAGCCATGGCCTCGAGGAAGGCTATGCCAAAACCCTCTTGCAGGCTCGGCAAACAGAAGACGTTGCACGATGAGAATTCCCTGATCAGCCGCTGGTGTGGTATCTGACCCAGCAGGGAGACGTTTTCTTGAAGGCCAGATACTTCGATCTGTCGTTCGATGTCGCCGAATTCGGGTCCGTGACCGGCTATTCGGAAACTGACGTCGGGCATGACTCGCACCAGCACCTGCGCTGCCTGGATGAGTGCGCTCAGGTTTTTTCGCGGATACATGTGAGCCACGGTAAACACGGTCGGGCGATCCGAACTGCTGTGACTTGCACTACCCTTGATCATGTCCTGCTGCCAACGCTCCACGTCAAACGGAGGTGGAACGACTACGACGCGATCTGCCGAGAGTCCGTACAGTTCCAGCAGGCGGTTCCTGCTGTATTGACTGGTGGTGACGACCAGTTCCGCAGCCATCGTTGCGCGTTTCTCCGCATTGGCCTGCAATCTCAGTAGCTGTGCTACACGTCCACGCTCGAACGAAGCCTCGTCTGCCAGCACGCCCAGGACGAAGCTCACGAAGGGGTGGACCCGTCCGGACAGAGTGAAGCCATCCATGTCCAAGCCGATCACCAGGTCAGCGTCGGCGACCGCTGTGGGAGATAGGCGCAGGTTGAACGCGAAGCGTCGTGCCGTGTGACGCAAAATGCCTGGCGCGTGATCGGGGCTGATGTATCGCACCGTGTGCCCCAGTTGTTGCAGCGCCCGTTCGAGCGTGATGCCGGCTACAAACGTTCCACTGCCGTGCGAGACGGCTTGAGGAGTTGAAGTGACTATTGCGAGTCGCACAGGTGAGACTACTCTAACCCTCGACGTCCGAGACTCCGCCACCAACGACGAAACCGGTTCAACCATCCTCGTCGCTGCGACTCGATAACGGCTTGCTCGAAGGCGGCAGCCGACTCGAATCGATCGGCCGGATCCCGAGCGGCACCCTTCTTCAATACGCGTATGAACTCGTCGTTGAGGTCAATTCGTGCTGATTTCAGGTCGGGCAGGGAGCCAATCGTGTGGCGGGCGAGGATCGATGCTGGGGTCCCACCGCCAAAGGGGGACGATCCGGTCAAGGCAAAATAGGCGCATAGAGTCAGCGAATAGAGGTCGGCGCGAAAGTCGACATGCTCACCAAGCAGCTGTTCCGGGGCCGCGAACTCGGGAGTGCCGGAGTGCGACGACGCACCACCGTGCCAGTCAGGTCTCTGCAGCGCGAGCGCAAGCCCGAAATCAGCGATCCTCACACTACCGGTCTCGTGGATCAGTATGTTCTCTGGCTTGAGGTCGCGATGCACCATACCGTACGAGTGCGCGTGTTTCAGTGCTTCCAAACTCTCCAACAACATCCTGACCACTTTGTCGAGTGGTAATGGACCGTTCCGATCCACCACCTGACCCAGGTTTCCACCGGGCACGAACTCCATGGTGTACCACAGCAGGCCGAGCCGCCCACCAATGTCATAGGTGTTGACGATGTACGACTGCACCACTCGTGCTGCCAACTGTGCCTCGCGCCGAAACCGTTCTACAACTGCCGGATCAGACGTCAGGAATGGATGCAGAACCTTGAGTGCCACCTCGCGCTCCAGCTCCAGATCGCGTACCTGGTAAACGCGTCCAAACCCCCCCGAACCCAACTCGCCCAGAAGCTCATAGTCATCTCCGAGCGCGCGCCGCAGGTGCTTCTCAAAAGCTGTGGTGTCGTCGGTGGCGGAACTCCGCAGTGGAGATACCGGGATTTGGACACCGGCCTCTCCCAGCTCCGATAGGAGATCATCACTCATCTCGTCGGCGGAGAAGTAGCGGTTGGAAGGATCGCCGTCCAGCGTCCTCAGGAGGAGACGATCGAAGATCCTGGGTGAAGCGGGCCTGATCTTGCTCGGAGGGACAATGGCACTCGGGTCGAGGTCGGGTACCCTCCCGGTCAGGGCATTGTAGATGATGGCTCCAACAGTGTAGAGATCGCTCCTGGGGTCGCCTATGCTACCATCACGAATCTCGGGTGCTACGAACGGCTTGCTCTCGTCGTCCCATGGGTCGGCCACATCGATGCACCAACTGGCGTACCGGAGGTCGATCACCACCGTTCTCCCTGTGGTTTCCAGCATGACCGTGCTGGGCAGGATTCGGCGTACGACGATCTGATTGGAGTGAACGTACTCGAGCAGACTCGTCAGAGTTCGTGTAATCCTCAGCACTCTTGGGATTGGCCTCGGCCCCCGCTGAACTGCTGCGGCCAGACTCTCACCTTCTACCCATTTGGCGACTCGATAGGCCCACTCGTTCCTGAATCCAGCCGAATAGATAGTCCGCAGCCCCCTATGATGCAGGCTAGCCAGGAGTTCTGTCTCACGTCGGAACCACCTGCGGCCCGTCGTATCACGCTGAAGGTGTACCCTGAGGGCAACCTCACGCCTCAAGATGTTGTCCCGCACCACGAACAGCGCCCGCTCGGGGGATGCCGCCACCAACCGCATAACCTCAAAATCACCGCTAAACGCGTCTTGTGCCTGTTCGAACAACAAGGGGGCGTCGATCTCCGGCGAGATCAGAGGCGAAGGAATCTGGGACTCAGGGGTCATGGTGGGACAAGATAACTACGGAGGAGAAGAGGAGGGGAAGGAGGGGAAGGAGATTTGCGATTGGCAGTTCGCGATTTGGGTGGGGCCGGGTCGCCGGGCAACCGGGAAACCGGGCTACCGTGTTTTCGGGTCCAGCGCATCCCTCGCTCCATCACCGAGCAGGTTGCACCCCACCACGGCCAGGACAACCATGATCCCCGGGAAAGTCGCAACCCACGGAGCATTCACCAGCGCGTCCCGGCCACCAGCGATCATGTTGCCCCACGATGGTGACGGTGGTGGAACACCTAGCCCTAGAAACGAGAGACCTGCCTCGAGCATGATCGCATTGCCGACACCGAGCGCCGCCGCGACCAGCACGGGAGTGAGCGCATTGGGCAACAGGTGACGACCGATAAGCCTCAAATCACCCATGCCGGCCGCCCTTGCCGCGTCGACAAAGGGCCGACCCATCAGGCCCTTTACCTCAGCGCGGGTTAGCCGGGCGATACCCATCCAGCCGGTGAAGCCCAACACCAGCACCACGAGTACCACGCTCGGTTCCCACAAGGTAATCAATGCGAGTAGCAAAACTATCCGTGGCATGGCAAGAGTTGCGTCAGTGACGGCCATTAGGGCTCGTTCAACAGCGCCACCGAAGTAAGCCGACACGAGCCCGATCGCGGTGCCCAGCGCAACCGATACGGTTACTGACAACAACCCGACCGCGAGCGAGATGCGCGCACCGTATACCAAACGCGACAAGAGATCTCGGCCAAAGCGGTCGGTACCCAACAAGTACAGGTTGCCTTCAGGGCCGGTTGTGAAGGGTGGCAGGAAACGGGTTCGCAAGACGTCGTGTTGTACCACGGGGTCGGCAGGTGCAATGAATGGGGCAAGAACTCCGATGGCACAGAGAACGGTGAGGATCAGGAGACCAGTCGCGGCACGGCGATCCTGAAGCAGTGTCTTGAGATCACTCATGTCCGTTCCTCGCGATTCGGGGATCGGCAACGGCATAGAGCAGGTCGGCGAGCAGATTCCCGAGAACGACCAGGATCGCAAATATGGCCGTGGTGGCCATCACGATGGGGTAGTCTCGGCCGCCTACCGCATCCACCATGACGCGACCCATGCCCGGCCATGCAAAGATGACTTCCACGAACACGGTTCCCGAGAACAGAGCAGGAAGGGACAATCCGAGCAAGGTGATTATTGGCAGCAACGCGTTACGCAGTATGTGACGTAGCTCGACCGCCAACGGGCTCACTCCCTTGGCCCGTGCCGTGCGCACAAATGGCAGGTTCCTGACATCGAGTACCGCGCCGCGCACGAACCGGGCGGTCCCGGCGATACCTATGGCGCCGAGTGTGATCAGCGGCAGCGTGAGATGCCGGGCACGATCCACGATCCGCCCCCAGGAGCTGAGGAACTCCGCATCGAGCGACGTGACTCCGAGAGCGGGGAATCGGATCCAAGCGGGCCAGCCATAACGAGCCGCCGCATAGGAGAACACGAGCACCAACATGATTGCCAGCCAATAGGCCGGCATGCCGTAGATTATCAGTGTGGTAACGGTGAGCCCGGTGTCGACGGCGGTGCGATGGCGCATCGCTTGGATGACTCCCACCATGATGCCACCGGTGTAGGTTAGGAGCAGGGATGCTGCTGTGAGCAACAGGGTGTGAGGCAAAGCGTCCGCAATGACGCGCATGACGGGGCGCTGTTGCACCAAGCTCACACCCCAGTCGCCGCGACCGAAGTTGAACAGCCAGGTCACGTAACGGACGGGGAGCGGCCGATCGAGCCCCAAGGCATGACGGGCAGCATCCAACTCGGCTTGACCTGCACCTGGGGCTACCCACAATCGGGCAGGGTCCCCGGGAGCGATGCTTACTAGTATGAATGTGACCGTGACCACGAAGAGAACGATCCCGAGGCCAAGTGCGAGTCTGCGGCCGAGTTGGCGTAGCATAGGCTACTGTTGCCCCGAATGCACCAAAACGTCAAGGGAGTTCTTGCGGTCGTTCACGTGGCTGGGTCTGATCCTGTTTCTCGTTGCCTGTACGGTTGAGGTTTCGGAGCGCCGAAACACGGCGGTGGGGTATGCTTCCGGCGCCGATCTCCAGTCCATCAATCCACTCGTAACCGTGCACCCGGTGGCCAAGGCGGTGCAGAAGCATGTGCTCTTCCTGACGTTGGCGGTTTATGACAGCACCTTGCGTCCCGTTCCGCGCTTGGCCAGCTGGACGTGGAGCGATGACCGAACCGCAATGACGCTGCAGATCAGACCCGACATTTTCTGGCACGACGGGGTCCGGACCACTGCTACCGATGTTGTCTGGACGCTGGAAATGGCACGGCGACCTGAGACCGCGTATCCACGGGCCAGGGATCTCGCTGGGATCTCACTGATTGAGGCCGCTGATTCTCTAGAGGTGCGGCTGCAGTTCGAGCGACCGCAGCCGATCTTTCCCGACGTATTCACCGACCTGGCCATACTGCCGGCACATCTGCTCGAGACGTTGGAGCCCAGTGAGATCAGGACTGCTCCATTCAACCAGACCCCGGTCGGGAATGGGCCGTTCGAATTCGTCGAGTATCGACCGAACCAGCGTTGGGTGTTCAGACGACATGACTCCTTTCCGGCGGATCTGGGCCTGCCCGAAGTGCAGCAGTTTGCCGTTGTCGTGGTCGACGAACCGGCAACCAAGCTGGCGGCGTTGACGTCAGAGGAGCTGGACTTCGCCGGCATTAGCCCGGCCCATGCGACATTCGTTGAGGGAGATCCTCGTCTACGTACCATCGACTATCCGATCCAATTCGAATACGCACTGATCTGGAATCTGAGGCGGTCGCCATTTGACGACATTAGGGTGAGGCGTGCGCTTTCCATGGCTTTGGACCGTCAACTAATCGTGGCCGCCTACCTATACGGCTTCGGTAGCGTTGCGGGCGGACCGGTCCCGCCAGAGCATCCGTGGCATGTGCCGGTGGACCAGATGCCCTTCGATCGAGCAGCTGCCATTTCGTTGCTGGAACAGGCTGGGTGGATGATGGGGTCCCAAGGTGTTCGTACGCGCGGATCCCGTTCTCTGTCTTTCGATCTGCTAACCGTGGGTAGCGGTGATGCGCCGTTGGCGCAGTTGATTCAGGCACAATTGAGGGACATAGGGGTCGATGTTCGCATTCGATTGCTCGAGTTGACCGGTTTCCTCGCCCGGGCACAAGCGGCGGAACGTGACTTCGATGCACTGGTGATCGGAATCCCAGGTGATTGGTCCTTGGGTTACCTTGCCGCGATGTTTGGCGCTATCGATCCGGGGCCACTGGCCTATCCCGGATACTCGAGCCCAGAGTTTGATACCGCAATTAGAATGGCGCGAGAAGCCGAGACCGAGCAGGACCTCAAATCGGCGTGGGCCGATGCGCAGCGCATCTTGGCACGCGACGTTCCGACCACTTGGTTGTATCACGCTAGAGGGCTTCAAGGTGTCAACGGGCGCATAGACAACGTGGATATCGACTTTAGGGGTGAACTCGCCGGCATAGCAAGCTGGCGCTTCAGGAAGCGGAAATGACGGTCCACTCTAGAGCACCGCTGCGCATCGATTTCGCTGGTGCCTGGACCGACCTGCCCTGGTACGCCGAGCGGGAAGGCGGCACCGTGGTGAACGCGGCCATCACCCTGAGCGTTCGCGTCGACTTCCTGCTGGGAGATCGGAGAATCCGGCTGCACACCGAAGACACCGATGATCACGTCACCGTGGAATCGTCCGGTCACCTGGCTTATGACGGTAAGCGGGATCGCCACAAGGCCGCGCTCAACATGCTTCCCGTTACGGGGGGGATCGAGATACTAGCTCGATGCGATGCACCTCTCGGTGCGGACTTGGGAGAATCGGCGTCTCTGGACACGGCGCTGCTTGCCGGCCTCGCTCGGTGTCGCCAAGAGGAGTACGAACCGACCGAACTCGCTGACCTCGGGTTCATGCTGGAATCGTCGGAACTGGGACTGACAGGTTGGAGGCAGAACCATTACTCTGCGGCAATGGGTGGCTTTCTCCAGCTCGAGTTTGGGCGACAGGGAGTCGCAGTGCGCCGACTGTCCGTGTCAGACGAAGCCGCGCGGGAGCTGTCGGAGCACCTTGTCATAGTGCACACTGGACGGTCTCATTTTTCGTCCCAGGTCCACTCACGCGTGCGGCACGCTTACGATGCGGGCGATGCCCGGGTTGTGGCGGCAATGCGTTCGATCCGTGACGTTGCACGGCAAGTCGGTGACGTGGCTGAGGCCGCGGATTGGAGACGCTTGGCGAGGTTGATGGATGAGAGCTGGGGCAACCAGCGGCTGTTGGACGACACCATGTCCACGCCGGCGATGATGCAGATAGAAGAAGCGGTTCGTGGGGCAGGCGCCTGGGGACTCAAAGCCACTGGGGCCGGCGCTGGTGGCTGTTTGGTAATAGTGTGTCCACCCGTGGCTCGCTCACGAGTGGCCGGTGCCGCCATGGCGTCCGGAGGCGAGTTGCTCGAGTTCGACTTCACAGCAGATGGCCTGGCTGTCTGGTCACAAAAAGATGCTACTCAACAGAGCTGACTCCTTCGCCGAACGTAGTGATCAGCTACGCGGACACCCTGAACTACGATTGCTCGCCGAGCGATTACGCAAGTTTGCGCAGCCCGTGCTGCATGGCCCGATCTATGTTCCCGAACAGAAAGCGATGCTCACGCGCGACGGTGGGGCATGTGCCATCGATGGCGCTCGTCTCACTTTCGACCCTCTGAATCCGTATGAGCACAGCTGTCCCAAATGCGGGCACGCGTTTGAAGGTGAGAAACATCATCGGGCGTGGACCTGGCGTTATCACATATGGCTGTCCGAACGGGCAATCCACCTGGCGTTGCTCGGCTCGCTCGAGAACGACGACGCGCTCAGCGACAGAGCACGTCAGATTCTAGACACCTACACCAGGCGGTACGGCAGTTTCCCCAACCGCGACAACGTGCTCGGTCCCAGCCGACTTTTCTTTTCAACCTATCTCGAGTCCATTTGGCTGCTTCAGCTGGTAGTCGCGGCGACTCTCCTCGATGCTACCGACGTCAAACAGACGGAGGGAGGCAGTTATGATTGGACCGGATTCAGTCGCATGGTCGAGGAGTCGGCTGGTCTAATTGCATCGTTCGATGAAGGCTGGTCCAATCGTCAGGGTTGGAATAATACGGCGATGCTAGCGGCTGGGTTGTGGTTCAAACCGACGACCGCGGCAGGACAAACGCTGATCGCGCATGCTCTGGACGGTCAACACGGCATCCGTACTCAGCTGGTTACCGCAGTCAGTGGCGAGGGGCTGTGGTTCGAAGGTGAGAACTACCACTTCTTTGCCCTTCGTGGCTTCCTGCTAGCCGCGGAACTCGCGCGCTTGGTTGGAGTCGATCTGTATCAGAAAGACGCCCCGGCGGGTCGATTGCAGGACATGTTCGTTGCTCCATTGAGTACACTGCTTCCCGATCTCACGCTTCCCGCGCGAGGTGACTCGCCGTACGGCGTATCGTTGCTCCAGCCTCGTTTTGCGGAACTCTGGGAGATCGGGTGGGTGCGTACGGGGGATGAGCGAATCGAGAGTATTCTCAGTCACCTCTACTCATTCGGCGCGCCCGAGCGAGAGGACGCTGGCTTGAGTGAGTTGGCGGAACAGGAGCAGAACCGGCCAGCTCAGAGACTGCAGCGACGGCTGCTGGGTTGGAAGGCACTTTGTTGGATGGAGCCGGAGTCCCCGAGGGCACCAACCGACCTGTGGTGCAGCGGATCGACACTGCTGCCCGGTGCCGGTGTTGCCGTGCTCAGAACAGGTCCCGAACGCTACGTGAGTGTCGAATGTGGCGGCAGCCCCGGTGGCCATGGGCACCCTGATTTGTTGCATCTCACGATCTGGTGGGATCGGCCGGTGCTGATGGATTTCGGAACCGCATCATACGTAACGCCATCGCTGCACTGGTATCGCTCCGCTCTGGCCCACAACGCACCTGGTGTTTCTGGCCTGGGCCAGGTTGCAAGGAGCGCGTGGTGTCAGGCGTTCGATCATAGGGGCGACTGGGCGTGGTGTAGGGTCGAGGCCGAAGGAGTGTTGGGTCATGCTACCAGGGCAACCCGAACCATCGTAGTGGGCCCCGATTGCGTTATCGATTGGCTGGAGATAGACGTGCCAGAGAGCGTCAGCGTTGACCTGCCGATTCATCCAGTGGACTCTCGCCGTCCCGTGAGTGAGTCGTTGTCTGAGGTGGGCCTGGTGGACGCAGTAGGACTGGGCGCGGTACGTCGGATCGCAGCCGCGGGGGATCTGCGGCTGGCAGTAGCAGGGACGGACATGGTGCTGAGCCGCCGCGCGAATGAGAACATCTACTGTCTCGAACGGCACGGCCCACCCGACGATCAGTTTGCTGATGGTGTTCCGCTCGCCTTCGTGGTGCGTCGCGCCAGTGGTCCTGGCACCTGGGTGCAGTGCTACCTGTGGGGGCCAGACAAGGCGGCCAGAGTTCTGCCTGAGAAAGGAGAAACGGTCATCGACCACAGTGATGGGTCGAAGCATCGAGTGACACTGGGCAAGTATGGGTGCCGCATAGTCGATAGAGCCGGACGCAAGCACAAACTGGAGGGACTCCGGGAGCCGCGCCCGGCTCGATCCCGGCCACGTGAGGCGCCACGGGCGCGAATCCGGTGTCCTCGCATCGAGCGAGTTCCGAGCGTGACCCAGTGGGAGCAACAGGTGCCGCAGGATGCCGTAATGAACTTGGGCAAACCGCACTATAGGCGGTCGGAAGAGAGCTATGGTGCGCGCGGTGAATTCCGGGCCCGGGCGGCCGTGTTCGTAGCGGGCACGCACGTTTGCCTCGTCTGCGACGTGAGCAAAGGAAAGCTCCACTTCAGGCCTCCGGATGCGCCCGATCCGCAGCTCGACAACGAGCCACCAGATGTTCACTCTGACGGCATTCAGTGTTACATCGGAGTAGACGAATGGCGTGGATTCGTGATTGTACCGGTTCTGGATTCGGATGCGATACGCGTGAGTCCGGTCACCGGCACGTCGGCGGATCCATCCAAGCTCGTAGGGTCATGGGAGCCGACCCGGAAAGGCTATCGCGTGCTTGTAGCAGTCGATGTCGGTCGTACGTTGGAACGGGGTGATGCGTTTCCTGTGAATCTCGTTGTCAACGAGATGTATGCCGACAGGATTCGGCGCGCGGGTCAACTGGCCTTATCCGGTGGAGGAGGGTGGGTGTATCTACGAGGAGACCGTGAGCGTGAGATGTCGGCGGTGATTGCGGAGGTGTCGTGAATCTCACCGTTGTGTTGCATCAACCGCAGGACCTGGTGAACATCGCCGGTGTGGTGCGTGTCATGAAGAACTTCGCGCTGCACCAACTGACCCTCGTTGCTCCGGCGGAATTCGAGTCACGTCGGATAACAGGCATCGCACATGGCAGTGACGATCTGGTCCAGCGGATCGTCATCGTAGACGATCTCGACACGGCGCTAGCCGATTGCACCTACGTCACAGGCATGACCGCTCGTCAACGTGCGGCGAAACGGAACATGCAGCGACCGAGCGAGGCAGCGCATGACCTGCTCACAGCAGCCCGCGAGGGTTCTGCGGTGCTGCTACTGGGACGGGAAGACAAAGGCCTCAGCAACGAAGACCTCGACCGGTGTCACAGGGTTGTGACTATTCCAACCAGCGATGACTACGCGGCACTCAACCTGTCTCACGCTTGTGCGGTGATGGCGTACGAGCTGTTTGTCGCGCGCTATGAGCCGGAGTTCAAGTCTCCCCGTCGGGTCGCCGAGGCGGCAACACATGAGCAGTTCGAACGGCTCTTTTTTCGGGCGGAAGAGGCCTTGGCCGCGATCGAGTTCTTCAAGACCAGAAACACGGCGAGTATCATGCGGACCGTGCGAGAAGTCTCCCGCCGCACCCCGATGGACGCACGAGAACTCAATCTCCTCAAAGCAATGTGCGTCGAAGTGGTGCGGTTTCTCGAACGTAAAGGTGTGAGATGACGATCCCCGGCTTCACCTCCACAGGCAGCAAGCGGCCGCAGGCCCTGTTCGGCTCTGAAACCGGTGGACCACAGACCATGAGTCGTACCGAAGGCTGCAGTCTATGGGATAGGGCGGGGAACGAATACACCGATATGATCATGGCACTCGGCACGGTGGCGCTGGGGTACGCCCACCCCGATGTAGTGGCTGCGGTCGAAGAGGCTGCTCGGGCCGGGACGGTAGGGTCACTGCCACCGGCGCTCGAGCAGGAAGTCGCCGAGCAGTTGGCGGCGGCAATTCCCGGAACTGAAAGTGTGCGGTTCTTCAAGTCGGGGGCAGAAGCCGTTTCAGCCGCGGTCCGGGTCGCACGAGTCTACACTGGTCGCGATCGTGTCGTAACCTGCGGCTACCACGGCTGGTTCGATTGGTGCCAGCATGAGGCCGGTGTACCGCAATGTGTGAGAGAACTCAGAACGGAAGTGCCATTCAACGATGTCGCGGCCCTGGCCCGAGAGGTGAAGCAAGCTGGCCCGGTCGCCGCGATTGTGTTGGAACCCGTGATCGACGGACCGCCCGACTCGACGTGGTTGCACGCTGCGCGGGACGTTGCGAGTCAGTGCGGGGCGGTGCTGGTGTTCGACGAGATAAAGACCGCATTCCGCATAGCGTTGGGTGGTGCGGCGGAACTATACGGGATAACTCCGGATCTTGCCGTTGTGGGTAAAGCGTTGGGCAATGGGTTCCCCATAGCGGCGGTTTGTGGCTCACGGGACGTCATGGCTGCGGTGACACGGACCTGGATCTCTTCGACCCTGGCAACGGAGTGTGTGGGGCTGGCCGCCGCACGGGCGGTGCTGCGTGTGTTTGACCGTGAGGATGTCGTGGGCCACCTGCGCGACACCGGGACGAAATTGCTGCACGGTCTCGAGCAAGTAGTTACGGATCATCCCAACGTGTTCACGGGAGTATTTGGAGTTCCGCAGATGTGCTATCCGCAGTGCGCGACGGCGGCAGGGTCGGGGCAGGTTGCAATCGAGGCTGCAAGACGTGGCATTCTGTTCAAACTGGCGGCATACAACTTCGTGTCGTTGGCTCATTCAGATGATGTTATCAATAATGTGCTGGAGACTCTCGCTGCGGTTGCCGAACGAATGGAGGCGGTATGCTGATCGACGTACACGCACACTTCTATACGGAGCGCTCTGGTCGTGCGGACTGGGAGGCAATCAACACCGCACGCTTGGATGCAGGCCACAAGATGGGGATCACTGCACATGTGGCTTCGATCTTGGGCACATGGGGAATGTATTCGCCCACTTACTTTCCCTCACCCGAAGACATAACGCACGCCAACGATCGCATGGTCGAGTTGGCGCAGGTCCATCGTGGCGTTCTTGGTTACTGTGTGGTCAATCCAAACTACACCGAGCATGCGCTGACTGAGATCAAGCTGCGCTTGAAACAGGGGATGATTGGCGTGAAGCTCGCTGCCAGTCGTCGCGCCAATGATGAGCTGTTGGATCCGATAGCCACGTTGGCTGGGGAGAACGGGGTTCCGATCCTGCACCACGTGTGGCAGCACCGCCGTCACGAATGGCCTGGCCAAGAGGCGTCCGACGCGACTGAGCTGGCCGGGTTGGCAGAGCGACATCTCGCGACTGACTTCATCATGGCTCATCTCGGCGGCGGAGGAAACGGGACCGACACGCCGCGAGCAGGGCGAGAGGGGCCCAACGTGCGGGCGGAACTTACAGGTAGCGGGGTGGATGTGGA
>JAUVRV010000377.1 GCA_030597435.1 Gemmatimonadales bacterium
ACCAGGATCGTCGACTAGTCAGCGAGGCTGCTCGGCTTTCGCGTTGCGCTCGATCTCAACGGACATACCCGCTGCGCGCCAGGCAAGGATGCCACCGCGCAAACCGGTGACCTGATCGTAGCCGAGATCTTCGAGGACGAACAGTGCGCGGGCGGCGCGGCGTCCCGAGCGGCACGCGAGCAACACCGGCCGATCCCGCGGCAGATCAGCAGCCGCCTTCAGTAGATCACGCAACGGCAACAACGTCGCGCCCGGCAGGTGGGCGCGGCGGTGCTCCGCCGGCTCGCGTACGTCCAACAGCAGTGCCCGCGGATCGGTCATGAGTTTGCGGAATTCGTCTGGTGCTACCTGGAGGTGATGTCCACGTGGATCGAGTGGCGCCGATGGTACATGGTCGCCATACACGTGCTTGACGACCGTCTGGCACTCGGCGAAAACCCGATGCTCGCACTCATAGGTGCAGATCGCCGGGTCGATGTCGTGCTCGAACAGGTACTCGATCGCGCCGTCCTGCTCCAATATGTGGTCGCGGCCCAGCGTCTCCCCGATGAAGCGGGACTGGACGAGCACGTCCTCCAAGGGTTTGCGGAGGCGGACCATGTACACATCTCCGCCCATCTGCCGGTAGGCCTGGACCGTGGCGTCGAGCATCTCGACACCGCTCATGTCACACTGGTCCACGCCGTGCATCCGCAGCACGAGGGTACGCTGGCCCGGGTGCCGTTCGTAGTTGTGACGCAGCTCTTCCTCGATGTGATACACGGCGCCGAAGAACAGAGGGCCGCGGATATTCATCAACGCGAGCTGAGGACATACGGGCCGCGTCGGATCGTGCACGAGGTGGCGGTATGTCGCGTCGGGAACCACGGGGTAGACCCGCGGCAAACTGGAGCGCACAACGAACAACGCGAGCGAGAACACGATCCCCGCTAGAATTGCGAAATCGAGTGGCAGCAGTAGTGTCGCGACGAACGTCGCGGACATGATGACGGCTTCCGACGACGAGGTCCGCAGTGTCCGTCGCACCGCCGACCGGTCGACCATACCCCAGGCGATCACCAGCAATACGCCGGCGATGGTAGCTCGGGGGATAAGCCGGGCGTAGGGGGCTAACAGCAGCATTGCCACGAGAACGGTCACTCCGGTCACAACGCCGGTCAGGTGAGTTCGAGCGCCCGACTGTTGCGACAGCGCCGATCGGGTGAACGACCCGGAGCAGGGATACCCGGAGAACAAGCCGGTGGCGACTTTAGCGAGTCCCTGGCCGAAGAACTCCTGGTTGAAATCCAGCCGCTCCCCGACCCTTCGCGCCAGCGTCTGGGACGCTGCCACCGCTTCGACGAGTCCCAATGCGGCGACGGCAGCCGACCCGATCACTAGGGATTGGACCAGGCGTATGTCGGGGAACATGCCGTTCGCGACCCAGGTGAGGGGAGGCAGGGTGCGCGGTATTTCTCCCACGATGCGCACTCCGCGGTCTTCCAAACCAAAAAGGAATACGGCCAGTGCGGAAAGTGTAATTGTCAGCAACGCTGCGGGGACCCGGGGGCCTAGGCGCCGCAACGCGACCATCAGCAGTAGTGCCCCGACGCCCAGCACCGTGGTCGCGAGGTGTGCGTTGGTGAGATTCCTGATGATAGCCATACCGGTCTCGTACAGCTCCGGTGCGGCGGGCACTTCCAGGCCCAGTAGATGACGTGTTTGTCCTACGCCGATATGGAGTGCCGCCCCGGCAACGAATCCCAGCAGCACCGAACGTGAGGCGACGGTCACGATCGCGCCGAGACGCATTAAGGCCAGCCCCATGCACATCAAGCCGGAGAGCACGGCGATCACGCTCGCCGCCACCAAGTACAGCGGTGTTCCCGGCACAGCTACCGCCAGCAGCAGTGGCAGCACCAACAACGACGAGGCATTGACAGGGCCGGTGGCGAGAAAGCGAGACGATCCCCACAGCGATCCCACGATGGCACCCACTGCGGCGGTGTAAAGACCGACGTGGGGCGGCAGTTCGGCGATCGATGCGTAGGCGATGCCCTGTGGGATTGCCACGGCCGCAACGGTCAGACCGGCGATGAGATCGGCGGGCAGGTCGTCGCGGCGGACCTCCCGCAGGATGGCCCACGGCTGCGCCAAGTAGTTCATCATGTTGCGAACGAACTGCTCGGGCTGACTTGCCACGGTCGATAGCGAGGTCATGTTCCGAGGCACGGCAGGTTGAATGGCTCTTCTCTCCCTAGTGGGTCGGGGTTGTCCCGGGTCGGCTCCGGCGAGACAAGGTTGGCGCCATACAATGGCGGAAAACTCAAAATACCCGCTCCAACAATTCGGTTAACCGCTCAACCTCGTCGACCGTGTTGTAGTGTACCATGCTCACGCGCACAACACCTCCGTCGGACGGTAACCCCAGCGCATCGATGAGCCGCGCCGAGTAAAAGTGCCCGGAGCGGATACCGATCTTGTGGTCGTCCACACGACCCACGATCTCGGAATGCCTCACACCGTCCACCGTGAACGAGATGATGGAGACGCGCTGGTCACGGTCAGCCGAGTCCAACCCTATGATGCGAGCGTTCGGCTTGCCGTGCAGGAAATCCAATAAGTGGGCGCTGAGGGCCTCCTCATGCTCACCGATCATCTCGAATGCCTCGAGCACTGAAACGCGGCCGACCTCCGGCTTTTCGGGAACAGCTCTCGTTCCATTGCCATGCTGCACCGCCAGCTCATTGAGGTAATCCGTCAGACCGGTCATTCCGTAGCTCAACTCGTAGTTCACATTGCCCGGTTGGAACTTGTAGGGGATGTTGTCTTCCGCAACGAGGAAGTGGTTCTGGCTCGGCAGCTCTTTCAGGTGAGACAACTTGCCGTAGAGTAGAGCGTGATGCGGGCCGAACGTCTTGTAGCAACTGAAGACGTAGAAGTCCGCATCCATCGCACGAACGTCGATCGCTCGGTGTGGCGCAAAGGCGACGCCGTCCACGCAGAGCAAGGCACCATGCTCGTGCACGGCGTCGGCGATCTTTCGGACCGGATTGATAGTACCGAAGATGTTGGATGTATGCGTTACCGACACGAGGCGTGTCCGTGGTCCCATCAAGGAAACGAGATCCTCCAAGCGCAGTTCGTGACTGTCGGGGGCGACATTCCAGAACTTGATCTCGACGCCCACGCGCTCGAGATTGAGCCACGGTCCGATGTTCGATTCGTGATCGCTGTTGCTGACAATGATCTCGTCACCGGGAGCAAGCACACCGGAGAAACAGCGCGCCAGCATCTGCAGCAGTGCGGTTGTGGACCCTCCCATGACTATCTCCGAAGGATCCTCCGCATTGATCAGCGTAGCCATTGCCTGTTGGGCGATGCGGAGCCGCTCGCCAGCTAGCTGTGAGACTGAATAAGAAGCACCGTGCTGGACGTTGGACGTCAGCAAGTACTCGCTGATGCGATCGAGAACGGGTTGCAGGATCTGAGATCCACCACCGTTGTCGAAGAATATCC
>JAUVRV010000100.1 GCA_030597435.1 Gemmatimonadales bacterium
GCGATGAGGAGTTCCTGATTCCGACAGCAATCAACCAGCAGGTTGCGCAAGGACGAGCTAGGCTTAGAGTACGGCAGTCCTCAGAGCCCTGGATGGGAATGACGTTTGCACAGGACAAGATCCAAGTTCAACAGAAGCTCTTCGAGCTAGTGAGCCGAGGAGTCTACCCGGCAGACCTGAAGCTCGGGTTGCACGACCTACGTTAACCTCCAACACTCCAAGCCATGCAGCTTACGAACGTTGATTGGATCGTCGTGCTCACCTACGGACTGGTGGCGCTCGCGGTAGGACTCGTATTTGCGCGTCGAGCCGGGCAAGGCACGGGAGAGTTCTTCCTTTCGGGCCGCAAGCTACCTTGGTGGCTGCTCGGCACTTCAATGGTGGCGACCACGTTCTCCACCGACACCCCCAACCTCGTTACCAATCTAGTTCGTACTGGCGGCGTGAGTCAGAATTGGGTTTGGTGGGCATTCCTGATAACCGGAATGTGTACGGTGTTCTTCTATGCCAAGCTGTGGCGTCGTTCTGGTGCTCTCACCGATATCGGGTTCTACGAGCTTCGCTACTCCGGAAAGCCGGCGGCTTTTCTGCGAGGATTCCGCGCACTCTACCTGGGTGTGTTCTTCAATGTGATGATTATGGCGAGCGTCACGCTCGCCGCGATCAAGATTTCAGGTGTTCTGCTAGGCATCAATAAGTACTGGACCGTGCTGATTGCCGGAACGGTCACGGTCATCTACTCGGCCCTATCGGGTTTATGGGGAGTAGTCGTTACCGACCTGCTGCTATTCGTGATTGCCTTGGTCGGCTCGCTCGCTGCCGCTTACTTCGCACTGGCACACCCTGAAGTCGGCGGGCTTGCCGGCATGGTATCCCATCCCGATTTGGCCGACAAACTGTCGTTGCTTCCCAGTTTCGCGGATCGGGAAACCGTGCTCCTGGTTCTCATAATCCCCATTGCGGTTCAATGGTGGAGTGCTTGGTATCCGGGGGCTGAACCAGGGGGAGGCGGTTACATAGCTCAGCGCATGTTGGCTGCTCGCAACGAAACCGACTCTATGCGGGCCACACTGTGGTTCAATATCGCGCACTATGCGCTCCGACCCTGGCCCTGGATCATCGTGGCACTGTGCTCGTTGATCGTCTATCCCAACCTCGACGCAATCATGACCCGGTTCCCCGATTTGGATCCTTCGATCTTGGGTCACGATCTGGCGTATCCGGCAATGCTGGTGCTCGTTCCACATGGACTCTTAGGACTCGTTGTTGCGTCACTCGCAGCCGCATACATGTCAACGATCAGCACTCACCTCAACTGGGGTGCATCGTACGTTGTGGAAGATTTCTACCGCCGCTTCATCACGCCTGATGAGAGTGAACGGCACTACGTGGCGGTGGGACGCATCTCCACAGTACTACTGATAGTATTGGCGTGTGCGGTTTCGTTATGGCTCGAGAACGCGTGGCAGGCGTTTCAGATCTTGCTCCAGATTGGGGCGGGCACAGGGCTCATATTCCTATTGCGCTGGTTCTGGTGGAGAATCAACGCTTGGAGCGAAATCACCGCCATGGTCGTTTCGTTCTTGGTGGCGTTCTACTTCCAGTTCGCTCACACGAAGCTGGGCTTTGAGCCTATCCATCCCTCGCTCATGCTCGTAGCTGGTGTCGCGCTCACCACGGCCACGTGGCTGGTAGTGACCTGGCTGACACCACCCACGGAGACCTCGACGCTCCAGTCCTTCTATGACAAGATTCGTCCGATGGGTGGAGGCTGGCGCAAGGTCGTGCAGGCCCAACCGAGTTCTGGAGAAGAGAGCGTTAGCGCTGCATTCCTCTGTTGGTTTCTGGGTTTAGTCCTGGTGTACGGCGCTCTGTTCGGCACCGGCTACTTCCTGTACGGCGATGTCGTGTGGGGGTTCGCTTGTGCGATCGTAGTTGTGATTGCGGGATTCGGGTTGTTCAGGGCTCTGCCAAAGGTCGGCTTCAAATGAGCTTGTCCTTCTCGAGCTGACTAAACCTCCATCACACTAGCGCCCTTTGAGGGCTCAGCGACGAACAACACGTCCGCCAGATCACCTCCGAGTTCGCGCGTGGAGTAGAACTCAGTCTCGAGGGCATCGATCACGTGGTCCACGTCATCGGCACCACACAGCGCAACGATGCAGCCGCCAAAACCGGCCCCTGAGAGCCTTGCACCCCTCGCACCCGACTTGATCGCGATCTCGGTCAACCGATCGAGTTCTTCGCAGCTCACTGCGAAATCGTCGCGCAGACTCATATGCGATTCCGACATCAGCCTTCCGTAGTCATCCAGATCGTCGCCTCTCATCGCCCTCTCGGCCATTGTGACGCGCAATGCCTCAGTCACCACGTGCCGGAATCGTTTCAGCAAGGTCGCATCGAGCGCCTGTTCTGCCGCTTCGAGCAGGTCCTCCGCGGGAACACCCGACATGACTCCAGTATAGGAAGTCGCCTCGGGAGATCCCAGGCTAGCCGCCACCACACCCAGCGCCTCCTTGCACTCACGCGTTCTGCTGTTGTACGCCTCCCGAACCGCACTGGACTTCTCCGCCCGAACCAAGCTCGAAGCGATTACGAACCTCCAATTGGACGGAACTGGTATCGGTGTGATCCGCATGGGATTGAAATCGATACGACTCGCGGACCTGGGTTGGGCCCCGATGCAAATAGCTTGGTCCATGCCCCCACCCCGAGTACCAACATAGTGCTCCGCACTTGCCATCAGCTCCATCAGCTGAGGCGCCGAGATAGCAACGTCATTCAGGTCCAGTATCATCAGAGCGCTGGCCATCATGAGAGCCGTTGACGAACTGAGCCCAGCGGCAATCGGGATGTTCGATGAGACCATTGCATCGAACCCACGCAAGGATGTGTATTGCTGCGCCAGGGCTTGCCCGGCCGCCTTCACGTAGTTGCCCCAGTCACCGGGCTCAAAAGGGGGTATCTTTGGACCGACCTGGAAGCTACACGGCTCAAACTGAAGGTCGACGTTTGCGATACATACCATCGAGTCAGGCCTTGTCCGACACAGCAACATCAGATCTCGCTGTAAGGCCATGGGCATGACGGGCAGCCCATTGTAGTCAGTGTGCTCACCGATGAGGTTCACTCGTCCGGGGGCTCGAACCAGGTGGGTGCCGGGATCACCGTACTCCTTGGCAAAGGCATTCTGCAGAAATGTGGTCCTGTCTGTCATCACCGTGGGCTCAGTCAATGACGCACCAACCCTCTCGTCGTCCCGTCCAGGTCCCACGCCGGATCAACTTCCACACCTAGGTGTGCCAACGCAGTTACCGCAACATCCACGATGTTCGGCGCAGGATCGAGCGTGCCTTTTTGGGCTGATTGTCCACTCACCAGGTAGAAGATCGTCTGTTCCTGCGGCGAGGTACCACCATGACCACCGTCGTCCGTTCGGCCGTGATCAGTAGCGATTATGATGAGCCAGTCTTCCTGATCGTATGCGGGCCGTCTCTGCAAAGCGCTCAGCAACTGCCCCACCTGACCGTCAGCGGTCTCAATGGCTGCTTCGTATTGCGGCGCAAGGGAGCTATGGTCGTGCCCAACTACGTCGATGTCCCCCAGGTAAACGAACGTCGCATCGGGATCCTCATTCACGAGATGCTCAACAGCAGCCGCTAGAGACAGCGCGTCTGCTTCGGTGTAGCCGAGTTCGTCCCCGTCGATGTTGAGTTTCACGTCGACTGCATCACTAACCAGTGGGCCGCCAGATGCCGTCGTACCGAGCGGCGGCCAATCGACTACCGCAAACGTGTTGAAGTCAGGATCTATCTGTTCCAGCCGCGTGAGGAAGTCAGGGTAAGCCGAATAAGCGTTACCTGCGAAGTTGTTGCCGGTGACCAGGTGCTTGTCTGACCAGACGCCGATCAGCATGCTCGACCATCCGGGTCCACTCACCGTCGGAGGCCTCGTTTGAGCCTGATCACTGAAGCTCCCATCGGTAATGAGTGCGTCGATGTTGGGGGTGTCGGCCTGGGCCAGTATGTCGACGCGGACACCATCCAGACCAATCAGCAGCACTTTCTTCGTAAGTTGTTCCCGACCGCATGAACAAAGCAGCAGGCACCCGGCAAGACCCACTAGTTGGCGTGCGAAACCGCCGGCACGGTTGCCGTGCAATCTTCCTCCTGATCTCGTGTGTCGAAGAGGGCAGCTACCCTGAGCCGATTCCACGACCCGGCCTCGCTGCGCAACTGCCCCGTCAGGATAACACAATGCCTCCCGTCCGCAATGGCGAAGGCTGCATCTCCACCGTTATTCTACCTTCTCCTGCCGCCACCAGACCGCGCCCGACCGGTACTGCTGTTGAAGTTGTTGGTCCGAGTCGTTCCGCGTTGACGGGACTGCGCCGAGCGATCTAGCTGCGACCGGTTGGCAGTATTGGGCGTGCGATTGGACGACCATCCATTACTGCTGCGTTGCTGCCAGCTGCCGTTGTCGGTCCGGCGGTGGACATTCCCGCTGCGGTCGGAGTAGACGTTGTTGGCACGGTTGGGCGCGACGTTGGCTCGCTGCCGAGTGGACGGTTGGGCACGCGCCACATTGCGTGCGCGGTTCTGCGGCCTGTTGTATATGTTCTGCCGCTGGCCGGCCCGATATCCGGCTCGGTACCCAGCGCGTGCCCCAGCCCGGTACCCGTGATGCCAGCCCCGATGATAGCCGTACCGGTATCCACGATAACCCACCGGTCCCCACCAACCACCGCGGTACCACCCGCCAAATCCGATCCGGAACGTGAATGGGCCGGTGCTATAGCTCAAACCGAAGCTCCAGCCGTACCACGGATTCCAATGCACGTGAAAGCCCCATGTGGCCGGTCGCGCGTAGTACACTCCGCCGTACCAACCGGGATAATACCAGCCGGTCCCATACACGATGGTACCGTGATATACATAGCTGCCCGCATAGCCGGGATAGTACCCCACGTACACGACCTCGGGTGTTGACTCGTACACCTGTACGTACTTCACGTTGTAGACAGGGCTCTCGGGCGGAATCGTGTAAATCTCATCGGGAATCTCGTCGGCCACGTGCCACGGCCCCGTGGGCGAGTCAGCCACGAACCAGACTGCCTGATGGCATGCATAGTATTCTCGACCCACCCTGATGACCTGGTAGCTCGTGTTGACAGCGTACTCCATGTCCGTGCCCTCTATCGGCTCGAACTGGGGATCACCGTCGTAGGTGACATCGAGCTTGGTATCACTGCGGCTGATGGCAGAGGTCTGCGGTATCTGATTGTCCATCACGGCTTCGTTGGCCTCATCCGTTCCCGGGATTGAAACGCGCAAGTGTCCCATCTCCGACTCGGGCGGAATCTGGGAGAAGTCCGCCGTGAGTTCGTCTCCCGGGACGAACGACCAGGGGCCATCCAGAGACGTACTGGCAAACCAGCGACCGGAGAGAATCGCGAAGTAGCGCTGCGATGCGATGTCCATCAGGACATCGCTCTCACTATTGCTCACATAGAGTAGTTCGGTCCCGGTGATGGGGGTGAACTCCGGCTCACCTCTGAACACGATCAGTTCGGTCGGTTCGGTCGCTACTATGATGGAGGGTGGTGGGCCCGGTTCGGTCTCGACCGTATCTGCCTCAGCCTCCAGATTATCTTCCGGGGGCGGGGGAGCCAGCCGGGCCACATCTGACGGTACGTTGCTCGTCAGCTGCCATTCACCTTGGATGTCACTAGTCGTGTACCAGTTTTCATCGTCGGCGTAGAGGTAGTACGTACCAGAGCCGGGAGAGAATAGGATCGTGAACGGAGTGTTGACGATTCGTCGAAGCTCTGAATCCTCCACGTCTCGCAGTCTCGGCTCACCGTCTATCAACACCAGGATTGCGGCCTCGTTACTGAAGATGATCTTGGGTGGATCGTTGTTCAGGTTCTCCGCCGACTTCCTTTCGAGTGCGGCCTGTTCTAGACCCATGAGAAGGCGATCGAGGGAAATGATCATCTCCCACTTGGGTAGTTCCGTTTCCAGAATAGATTTTAGCCGCTCTTCCTGCTCCGGCGTGGCGTTGGGGACGCGCGCTCTGGGAACGGCGATGTCCAAGATCTCAACCGTGCGGTCGTCCCTATCGGTGTGGACTCTCGTCGAGAACCATACCGTGCCGAAGACCGGCTCGGTTTGTCCTGTCACCGTGACAGAAACCGCCGCCCTGGCGCTCAGCATATTGCCCTCGAACACCTCCGGCTGCGGCTGGTAGATGATGATCCTGCCTTCAGAGACATCGATCTGCTTGGGCCAGCCTTCGCCCTCGATATCCTGCAGCGCGGATTCCAGGCCTCGGGCGGCGAACAGCATAGTAGGGATTGCTATCAAGGCCAGGAGGGCCAAGTGACGTCTGTCTAGCATGGGACATCCTAGTAGAATCGTTGTTTGCACTGCCCAAGAGTAACCGATCGAGAGCATCGTTGCACTAGTCAGATCTACCACACCTCGAGCCGCAGCTACGTTCCCCTGGTTCTCTTCCTCTGACCTGGACGGCTGCGGTTCGACGGCAGGAGAGGCCATATAGTACCTTTCTCAAGGCTGGAACAGGCCCCACAAAACCGCCGGTCGTCCTGCACGGCTGGGCAACCCAGCGACTTGACACTTAGCGAACCACGATGAATACCGCAAACAAGAAAACAGGCTCGCCATCCGCCGCAATCGCCACCCTCCCCGGCTGCCGCGACCGCGAGCGCATCAATACGGTGGTCGTCGATGACCCCGACGATCTCGCACTGCTCCTTGCAAACCGGATCGTACAGATCATCCAGCGTGACACCGATGCCAAGGGACAGTGCGTGCTAGGTCTCGCTACCGGCAGCACTCCCGTCGGGATATACCGAGAACTGATCAGCCGCCATCAGGCAGGAGAGGTGGATTTCGCTCACGTCGTAACGTTCAATCTCGATGAATACTACCCGATGGAGGCCTACAGTATTCACAGCTACCGCATGTTCATGATGGAAAACTTCTTTTCTCAGGTGAACATGGATCCACGCAACATTCACATCCCAGACGGTAGCATCAAGCGCAGCCGACTCGCAGAGCATTGTGCCGCATACGAACAAGCGATCAGAGACGCCGGTGGTATCGATTTCCAGATACTAGGCATCGGTCGTAGCGGTCACATCGGATTCAACGAGCCTGGTTCGTCGTTGCAATCACGCACGCGACCCATAACCCTCGACACAATCACACGGAAAGATGCCGCCGCTGACTTCTTTGGCGAAGACAACGTGCCCACCGAAGCCATCACGATAGGCATCGCGACGATCTTGGAGGCACGGGAAGTAGCCCTGATCGCAACCGGCGAGCACAAGGCCACCATCGTAAGACGGGCGGTCGAGGAGCCAATCTCGCAAGACGTGACCGCGACCTATCTCCAGCAACATGCCAACGCCACCGTATACCTCGACGCACCCGCAGCGGCCAATCTGACCCGCATCAAGACTCCGTGGGTCTTGGAGCCCGTCGAATGGGACAAGGCAACAACCGACCGGGCGGTCGTATGGCTGGCAGAGCACTGCGGAAAGGCGATCTTGAAACTGACTGACGCCGACTACCGCGAGAATCATCTCAGCACGCTGCTAGCCAAATACGGATCTGCGGGCAAGCCAAACGGAGACGTGTTCAACCACTTGCGCAAGAAGATCAAGGGACGGAAGAAGCTCACCGCCAAGAAGCGGGTCCTGGTGTTCTCTCCCCATCCCGATGACGACGTCATCTCGATGGGGGGGATTCTCCGCAAGCTGCGAGAGAACGAGAATGAGATCATAGTCGCCTACATGACGAGCGGCAACATAGCCGTCTTCGATCACGACGTGCTGCGTCACCTCGACTTCGTGGAACGGGCAACTGCAACACTCGGGCTCAATACGGAAAATGTTCGTCAGAAGCGAAAGGAGATCAAACGGACCTTTGGCAAGAAACAGCCCGGCGCCGTGGACTCCGATACCATACTCAACCTCAAACGCTTCATCCGCGAGTCGGAAGCCGTATCGGCCATGGTCGCGGTCGGATTGCCACACTCGGCAGCGAGATTCTTGAACCTACCATTCTATCAAACGGGTGAGGTACTGAAGAGACCAGTCGGGGAGGAGGACGTCAGGATCATTAGCGAGCTGCTAGGTGAGTTCAAACCGGACCTCGTCTTCGTCGCCGGCGACATGTCCGACCCGCACGGTACCCACCGGACGTGTAAGACCGCAATCGACCGAGCGCTAGC
>JAUVRV010000004.1 GCA_030597435.1 Gemmatimonadales bacterium
CATCGGTCGAGGCCTCTACGGCCCTGAGACCGATCGCATTCTTGCTGGACCTAATCCCCGACAACCCCTTCGCTGCCGCAGCTGAAGGCGCTCTGCTGCCGTTGATCGTATTCACGGTTCTGATCGCAGCGGCGGCCGGGGCATTGCCACAGCGGGAGCACGACCTGCTTCACAATCTGGCTCAAGCCATGGCTGCCGCACTGATCAAGCTGGTCCATTGGATCCTCTGGCTCGCTCCGATAGGTGTGTTTGCACTCGCAGCACCGGTAACAGCGCGGGCGGGCTGGGCCGTCTTACAAAGCTTGATCATGTTCGTGCTGGCGGTGCTGGTGGGCCTGACGCTCTTCATCGGAGCAATCTATCTACCCATTGTCAAACTCTTGGCGAAGCGACAAGTTGGTCCATTCCTGAAAGCCTGCGTTACTCCGCAGGCCATTGCCGCAGCAGCAACATCGTCACCCGCAACCGTGCCGGCCATGCTCGAGGCAGCTGACGAACTCGAAGTGTCGCGCCAAGTCGCCGGCTTCGTGATTCCGCTTGGCGCTGGGATAGGGCGAGGTGGAAGTGCAGTTTTCCAGGGAGCTGGAATCGTGTTCCTGGCCTGGCTCTATGGTGTGCCGCTGGCCGCCACCGGAATCGGAGGAGCGGTACTGGCAACGTTCATCGTGTCGTTCGCGGTGGCCAGTATTCCCGGCGGTAGCGTGTTGAGCATGGCCCCGGCAATCGACACGGTAGGCATCCCGCTGGACGGACTTGCCATTCTGCTGAGCGTTGACCGCATACCTGACATGGCTCGCACGGCAACCAACGTTACGGGTACAATGACAGCCACGGTGCTGGTAGACGAGTTCGCAGGTGACAGCGGGAACCGGCCGACCGCGCAACTGGAGGAAGCGGGCACTTGAAGCTCTATATGGCCGTGGCGATTGGGCTAGTAGGTGGTTTGCTACTAGGGCTCGTTGCCGCGCTCACGCAGTCTCCGCTACTCTTGGGCCTCGCCGAGGGCATCGAACCAATCGGCACCGCGTTTGTGAGCCTGCTCAAGATGGTCGTAATACCACTCGTTGCGGCTGTGATCTTCGTCGGGGTCGCTTCGCTGGGAGATCTCAAGCGGTTGGGGCAAATCGGGGTCCTCACACTCCTGTTCTTCGCTGCCACGAGCGCCATCGGAGTGTTGTTGGGAATGGGTGTGATGCAGCTCATGCTCCCGCTGGCGAACGAAGCCGCCGCCCAGGCCGTTGCCAGCGGACCGCCGGAACCACACACACCCCCAGGCCTGGTCGATTTCCTACTTTCACTGATTCCCGAGAATCCGTTCCGCGCGGCCGCCGACGGGGCTCTACTACCCCTCATCGTGTTCACGGTGTTGTTTGCGGCCGCAACCGGAGCGCTGGCGGAAAGGGAACGAGACCTGCTCTTGACGTTGGGTGACGCGGTAACCGCGGCGCTGATCAAGCTGGTCCACTGGATCCTCTGGCTAGCCCCAATCGGCGTATTCGCTCTCGCGGCGCCCGTCACGGCACGCGCAGGCTGGGCAATGCTGATGAGCCTCGGCGCTTTCATCTTGGCGGTGCTCGTTGGGCTCACGCTACTCGTCGCGGCCGTGTACCTGCCTGCCGTGAGGCTGCTGGGTGGCATGCCGATCAGCACCTTTCTCAAGGCTATTGTGAACCCCCTCATCATTGCCGCAAGCACTTCGAGCACGGCTGCGACCGTGCCGGCGATGCTGGAAGCAGCCCATGAAGAGCTTCACCTGTCGCGCTCGGTTGCCAGTTTCGTAATCCCATTGGGAGCAGGAATCGGCAGAATGGGCACAGCTCTGTTTCAGGGTGCGGCGGTTGTGTTTCTCGCATGGTTGTTCGGTGTACCACTGCCGGCAGCGAGTGTCAGTGGTGCGGTGATGGCCACTTTCATGGTGTCCTTTACCGTAGCCGGCATACCCGCAGGGGGGGTTGTCAGTCTTGCGCCTGCTCTGGACACCGTCGGCGTGCCACTTGACGGCTTGGGAATCATTCTGGGCGTGGATCGTATTCCCGACATGGCACGAACCACGACCAATGTGGCAGGTATTCTGGCGGCGGCTGTCGTAATGGACCGGATGTTTGGTGGAACCGATGCTGTACCGTCTCACGGCTGACGCAGTAGTTCTACTCCACCTCGGTTTCATCGTTTTCGTAATCAGCGGCGGGTTCCTTGCGTGGCGTTGGCCGCGCTTGATTTGGGTCCATCTGCCGGCGGCACTGTGGGGAACCGCAATCGAGTTGTGCCATTGGGTATGTCCACTCACGCCACTCGAGAAACAGCTGCGGCAACTCTCCGGGGACGCGGGTTACGAAGGTGGCTTCATTGAGCACTATCTGATCCCCATCATCTACCCGGCAGCGCTCACCACATGGCATCAAGTCGTTCTGGGGATTTCGGTCGTTCTCCTCAACACTATCGCGTATGCGGTATACTTCAGACGTCGACGTCTGGCAAACCCCTAGACCGCAACACACTCTACCGATTCAAACATGGCTGACAAGAAAGAACATCAGGATGTAGCACTCATCCCGCGCGAGGTTCTGTTCGGCAACCCCGAAAAGGCGGCCCCTCAGATCTCACCCGATGGTACGCGGATGGCGTACCTAGCTCCGGTAGACGGCGTACTCAACGTCTGGGTGGGACATGTGGGACAGAACAACCATGAGCCGATTACTCACGACACCGATCGGGGAGTACGGGTCTATTTCTGGGCACACGACGGCCGGCACATCCTGTATCTGCAAGACGTCGGAGGCGACGAGAATTGGAGACTGTTCAGCGTCGATCTCGAGACCGGTGATCAATCTGACCTAACCCCTTTCGACGGAGTCCAGGTCCAGATCATCCACCACGACAAGCATCATCCCAACGAGTTGATCTTGGCCATGAACAAGGAAGATGAGAGCGTACACGACGTGTACCACCTCGACCTTACGAGCAAGGAACTGGAGTTGGTGGCCAAGAACCCCGGCAACGTTGCCAGCTGGGTTGTCGATTCAAACATGGCCGTACGCGGAGCCGTTGCAGCCACAGATGAGGGCGGCTTCGATCTCATGGTGCGCGACGATGAAGCAGTGGAGTGGCGGACGCTGGTTACGTGGGCCGCGGATGACGCACTGACCAGCGGACCAGTCGGATTCACACGCGACGGTCGGTCCATCTACCTGCTCGATTCACGCAACGCGAGCGCAGCCCCTTTAGTGCGAATGGAAATCAAATCCGGTCGCATCGATGTGGTTGCAGGGGACGAGCAGTACGACGTGGGCGACGTAACGCTCCACCCGGAGACGTACCAAGTACAACTGGTCTCGTTTGTCAAAGCGAGAATCGAGCATCGGGTCTTGGACAGCTCCATCCAAGAAGATATCGACGCGATTGCAGCGCTGCGGCCAGGTGACTTTGGCATCTCCAACCGAACGCATGACGACAACACATGGCTCGTGGGGTTCACGGAGGACGACCGTCCGTTTTCCTATTACACCTACGACCGTAGGACCAAGACTGGAACCTTCTTGTTCTACGCCCGACCAGATCTAACGGATTACACGCTAGCGACAATGGACCCGATCTCCTACGAGTCGCGGGACGGGTACACGATCCATGGATACCTCCACACGCCGGCCGGCCGGGAACGCCGTGGCCTGCCAACAGTGTTGCTGGTGCACGGGGGACCTTGGCACCGAGATACGTGGGGTTTTGACCCGGAGGGACAGTGGTTGGCGAACCGGGGTTATGCGGTTCTTCAAGTGATCTTCCGTGGTTCGACAGGCTACGGCAAGAACTTCCTCAACGCCGGGGATCGGGAATGGGGTGGCAAGATGCACTTGGATCTAGTGGACGCAGTCGACTGGATCGTCGACCAGGGTATTGCCGACCCCGATCGGATCGCCATCTATGGCGGCTCGTACGGCGGGTACGCTGCGCTCGTTGGCGCCACGTTTACACCGGATTTATTCAAGTGCGCTGTTGATATCGTTGGTCCCAGTAACCTCATAACTTTCATTGAGACCATCCCGCCCTACTGGTCCACTTACCTCAACATCTTGCACCAAAGGATTGGCAATCCGGAAACGGAGACCGAGTTTCTCGAGTCCCGTTCGCCCCTGTTTCACGTCGACAACATCGAGATCCCCATGCTGATCGCACAGGGGGCTAACGACCCCCGAGTCAAGCAATCAGAGTCGGAACAGATAGTCGCCGCAATGGAGGCGAAGGGAATCGACCACGAATACATGCTCTTCGCTGACGAGGGGCACGGGTTCGCCAAACCGGAGAACCGCCTCGAGTTCTATGCGGCCGCCGAGCGCTTCTTGGCAAAACACCTTGGAGGACGAGCCGAGTAGGCTGCTAGTCGAAGGCCGCGTGAACAAGGCGAGACAAATCAGCAATCAACTGGTCGGAAACTGCAGGATCGTCTATCCCGGATGTCAATACGACCAACACGTACTCCTTGCCATTCCGGGTGTAGACGATGCCACCATCGTGATTGATCAGCGTGATCCGTCCGGTCTTGTGCGCCACCTTGGTGCCAGCCGGGAGGCCGGCCGGAATCCCGTCATTGAAGCGTTGCTCCGATAGGATGGCGGTCATCTTCTTACACGATGCCTCGCTGGCGGCACGCGCATCAAAGATCAGTCTGAACAACTGGCCCATGTCGCGGGCGGTCGTACGGTTGTTGATCCCAGCCTCGTAAGCTTTGAGATCTTCCACGCCACGGATCATCATCATCGAGTGTGCCTCGAGTTCATGAGCCAGCGATTGTATGCGCTGGGCATCGAGATGATCGATTAGGATGTTTGCCGCCAGATTGCTGGATACAGTGATCATGAGATTCAGCAGGTCACTGACTTTCGCAGTACCCCCAACTCTGGTATACAGCGCACTGTCGCTGTCATCCCCTGCACTCAATTGGTAGGGTGATCCGTCGACCACCGAGTGGAACGTATTGTTGATGGTGATCTCGTCGTCCAGACTCAGCAGATTGGCATCTATATCACGGAATGCCTGGATCATGACCAGTACCTTCATCATGCTTGCTGCGTGGAGGGCGGTTCCAGCATTCAGCGCAAGCGAGTCACCAGCAGCCGGATCGTAGAAGTAGACGCCGACCACGTCCGCAGCTGTCTGGTCAATCCGGTCGGTCAACCGTGCTCTCAATTCGGTCATTCGGTCGGGGCCGCATGCTGTGGCTAACAGGAGAGAAATGGCGAGAAAACCGCCAATGCTGGTGTATTTGAGGTTACGAGTCGGGGAATTCATGGCCCCAATCTACCTGCCGGACCGGGGTGCTCAAGCTCGAGTCTGGCGTGTGGAGACCTAACCCGTTATACGTGTGCTCTGCGCTGCCATATTGCCCCGAATGCTCAGTCTCCGTCCCCGACGAGGTCACCGAGTGCCCGGCGTGCGGTGCTCCGCTAGAGACTACACCCACGGCTGTTCCCGATCCTCCTGAAGCGCCCAAGCTCAATCTCCCGAGACTGGAGTCAACGCTCAAAGCCTCGTTGAGCCCCACTTACGAGGTGCTGCGACCGCTCGGTCTGGGAGGCATGGGTGCGGTTTTTCTGGCCAAGGAGCCCGCGCTCAAGCGATTGGTGGCGGTCAAGGTGCTGGCCCCACATTTGGCTGCCGACAAGAGAGCGCGCATCCGGTTCGAGCGTGAGGCACGGGCTGCGGCTGCGATCTCGCATCCCAACGTCGTGCGTGTGTACGCCGTGGGCGAGACAAAGCGCACCAAGCTCCCCTACATCATCATGCAGTACGTCGACGGCCCGAATCTCGAAGAGTGGCGGCTGCGACGCGGCCGTGTGAGCGAGCGTGACGCTCGACGTGTGGTGGGCGAGGTTGCCGCAGCGCTCGCCGCAGCCCACGGGCGGGATCTCATTCACCGTGATGTCAAACCCAGCAACGTGCTCATGGAGAAGGACTCGGGACGCGCTTTCGTTGCTGACTTCGGCGTGAGCGCTGCGCTATCCCCCGACGACAGCCAGGAGACCAAGCTCACCGAAACCGGGGCTCTGATTGGCACGCCATCGTTCATGAGTCCGGAACAGTCCTCCGGACTTCCCCTCACGCCCAAAAGCGATGTCTACAGCCTGGGAGTGCTGGCCTACCAGCTGCTCATCGGTGAGCTGCCATACTATGCCAACTCACCCATGGGGTGGGCGGCAGCGCATCTGCGCGACATACCAACTCCAACCGGAGAAATGCGACCAGAACTGTCGCCCGCAGTCGCCCAGATGGTGGACCATTGTCTCGCCAAGGCACCCGGTGACCGGCCAACCGCAGACGAGATGTCCCGAGGGATGTTGCCGACCCTGGAATCGGAGGTAGAGTGGCCACCACCGGGGTTGCAGTGGCTGCAGGGACGTGCACCTGCGGTCAACCGGCTTGGTTTGGTGGCTGTAATCGGAGCTATCCTGGTGACGTTTGCCTTCACGTTCGTCCCCGAAATCCTAGTCGCACACTCCAGTTGGCTCGGCCGCTTCCAGTTGGTGTCGCAATTCGCTGGACAGGCAGTCCGCATCGGGGAGCGTCTATCGAATGCAGCCGTTCTTTCGATGTTCCTGTGGCAGGGGATACTCGTTGTTGGCTTGGTCACCTTCGTGTTGGCAACGATCGGCTTCCTGGGATCGTCGTTCAGAACATTGGACAGAATCATAGGCCAACGACGATTGGGATGGCGCACCAGCACTCTGTACGATGTGCTCACCGATTACGACGGTTACTCGGGTCTCGTGATCGCCGGAACCCGAGACTTCGCATCACTTAGTGCCAAACGACGTAGAGGAGTCCTGCTCGCTCGCCGTACGTTCAGCTTGATCGTTTTCGTTGCAGTGGCGTGGATAGTGGCCACATTCAGTATCAGGGCGATGTCGATCGCTGCCGGCCTTGCCTCAGGCCCGACGAGCTACAGCCTGTTCGAGAGTGGCGATGCAGCTGCGGTTCTGCTCCCCGGAGCCGTTCTACTGTTTCTTGCCGCAGTAGTCCGCTTCACCGAGCGCAGGCTATTGGGTCCGGTGGGAAGACCACATTCGTTTGAAGCCGAGCCTGATGAGGTCGCCAGCTGGTACACAAATCTCCCCGAGGACCACAGCCAGTCCCCTGCCGTTCCTACAGACCGCCAGATAACACGTGTCAAATGGAGTTCGCGACTGGCGCAGGTTCTCATTTCGTTGGCGCTTGTGTTGCTGGTGCTGGATCTATTCATAGGAGGCCTGGCGGCATTCAGTGCCGCGAAGTTTACAGAACGTTACGGACCGCGGACCGCTTCGCTGGTCGCTACGCTCCAGCGCATCAACAGTGACGATCCCATCGGCTCGGCGAGGGCCGCATGGACCCGCTACTTGCCCCGTACCGACCCAACTCCGCGTGACGTGGCAACCGAATGGCTGCAGCCGCTGCTCTCCGCAAGCAGGGAACCGGGCGGTTTGGATGAATATCCCTCAACCCTGTGGGATTTCTTCTCGGACGACCAAGCCTATCTCAATGTCTTCAGTAGAGCCGGTCGTGGCGCGATACCGGCAGATACGTTGGCAATGTTGGCCGACGTTGCCTCCCACCCTCGCACGCTGCTGTTTCGGCACCTGGCCCATGCCCGCGCTGCAGACGTCCGAGCGGCCCTGATGGGTAGTCAGTCATCTCAAGGACCGGCATCACCACAGGCACCTTCCGCGGGCAGACACATTGTTGCAGCCGCAAGAGCCAACGCCCTTGCAGCGGTGCTCGATGTAGCCCTGCAGCGACCCGAATCAGCATTGGTACGCCTGGGTGAGAATGCCGCGACCGGTGAGCATCTGCTGGGCGTACCAGATCTTACACTGAACAGGAGCGCATTGAACCTACTCAGTGACCAGGCGCTGCTACCGTTAGCCTCGATCGAGCGCACACGTGAGCGGGTTGAACAGTCAGCACGGTTGAGTAACGCTGCGCAACAGATCCAGATCGGTCCGGGATTCGGTGGTATGGCAGGGCTGACAGTCGACCCCAGCAGCCTTGGATCGTTCGAGGCGGCCATAACCAACCCGCGTGTGCCGTTGGGTTATCGCGCACGCTGGCTCGAAGAGAGCTGGACGGGGCTCTGTGCTCACCCCCGTGAGATCGTCCTTGGGCCAAGTAGGGAGCGAAGCGCAGCGCTGTACGCGATTGCCGCATCGCTGGACGATCCCACGTACGCCACACAATTGGTACGGCGATCAGAAGCCATATGGCAACATCCGGTCACGTCGGTCACACCCGAGAGCGAAACAACCAATGTCATGACGCGGGTGAGTGAGAAGCTCTTCCTTGGCGCACTCTACAGGCTGGTTCAATGCACCATCGTCGAGGATCAGAGATAGTCGCCCCCTATTGAACTCGAGAGAATCATCTCCTCATGTCCCAACTGATTCAGTTCGAGTACCACCGACCTGGCAAAGACACTACGGTTTACGAAGAGATCCTCGTGCTCGACCGCCCCGACGTGAAGGTGTTGTTGCAGGAGAATTACGCGGGGAACGATGTAGCAGTGGGCGGTTCAGTGACACTGCAGCACGGTGCTCCCATCGTGTGGTTCATCTTCGACGGAGCGTGGCATGACATCGGTAGCTTTCATCTAACGGACGGAACACTCACCGGTTGGTACACCAATCTCTCCAAGCCCGTCGTGTTCGAGCAGGAGAAGTGGATTGGCAACGACCTGTTTCTGGATTTGTGGCAGCCGATTCAGGGACAACCGATCTGGCTCGACGAAGACGAGTTCCGCTCGGCCGTGGAGACGAGACTCATCGACCAGGCAACCCGCAAACGGGTGCTAAATGAGAAAGCGCTCATCGATCTTCAGGTCAGCCAAGGTGAATGGCCGCCGCCGATAGTGCGGGATATCGACCTGCAGCAGGCGAGGGCGTTGCTGGAAACCTGATCCGCAATAGGTCCGCGAGAATTGGCGCCTATTGGCGTTGATCTGATGCAGTAGCGCAGTACGACCGAGTGTACCCTGGGCCCGATGACTACAGAACGGTCCAAGGTCGCAGAGGCGCTCAGTCAGGTCCGCACAATAGAGAGTCTGTCCTGCCTGTTTCAAACCCTGGGGTATCAGCCCGACAAACACCCATTTGACTCGCACGCTTCGGTCATCGCCCACTGGAGAGGATTCGAGGTCGTCGCGACCGAAAGTTCCCAGCCGCGAGACTCCGCGCGCGACCTAGCTCGCAAGCTTGCCCACACGACAGCGCGCGCCCTTGCGGTAGCAATCAACCCCACCAGCGAACTAGCGGTTGCCGCTCCTCGACTGGGGCAACCAGGCACTACCAAGATTCTACTCGTGACGTTGGACCACCCATCTGCCTTTGCGGTCCAGCAACTCGAAAGGCTCACTACAGAGGGGTCCTCCAGCGCTCTGGGGCACGCCTTGCGCGTGGCGGATGTCCTCAGCAGCGAGGAGGTCAGCGAGCGGTTCTTCACTGCTTTTCGTGTCATCCTGGAGCGGATGGCCGCATCTATCGGGGACCGCGGTTCACCATCAGATCGACGCATGATCACCCTACTCGCACTGACCCGGATCCTGTTTCTCTATTTCGTGCAAGCAAAGGGCTGGCTCGATGGGAGAACGGACTTCCTCTCGCAACTGCTCGACGACGCACTTGCTAGCGGACGAAACTTCCACCGCACGTCACTGCAGCCTCTGTTCTTCGGGACCCTCAACCGACCCAAAGACAGAAGACGCGATCGTGACAGCTTCGGGTCCATTCCCTATCTGAATGGCGGCCTGTTCGAACCTCATGCAGTTGAGCGACGTGTAGGACCAGTTCACTTCGCTAACGATTTATGGCGTGACGCTTTCGATTGTGTCTTCGAGCGGTTCAGATTCTGTGTCAACGAAGCAGACGAGATCGACGCCGTAGCACCCGACATGCTTGGTCGTGCGTTCGAGCGTCTGATGGACGTAGCCGAACGTCATGACAGCGGGCCTTTCTATACTCCCGAGTCCGTGGTTCACCAAGTCGTCGAAGCCACTATCGAGGTCGCGTTGAGTCGAGACCTGCCACCTGACACCGTCCGGTCCATCATCGAGAGACAGCCATTACCGAGGTGTGCCGCCCGCGACGCCCGTAGGGTGTTGCGACGTTTGCGCATCCTGGATCCGGCCGTCGGTTCAGGGGCCTTCCTACTCGGAGCCCTGCAGTCACTGGCGGACATGCGACTCAGTCTCAACACCCGAGTGGATGGCAGGGTCCGGTCGCGCTTGAAGCGAGAGATTCTGCGGGAGAACCTGATGGGCGTCGATTTGAATCCCGTAGCAGTACGTCTGGCTGAGTTGCGGTTGTGGCTTGCAGTGATAGCGGATGATGCAACCAATGACATCAGTGCCGTGACTCCGTTGCCCAACTTGGATGGTGTGGTGCGCCAGGGCGATACTCTGTTCGATCCGCTCAGCACCGCGCGAGCCCTCGATGCAGCATTCTCCTACAGCAGTGGTCGCGTCATGCAGTCCGTACGCACGGCGCGTCGTGCATTGTTCGAGGCCCGTGGCCGAACTCAACAAGAGAGTCTTGGATACCTACGGGAGTCCGAGACACGAATGGCTGGGACGCTGCTGTTGCAAGCCATGAAGAGCATCAGTCTGGCCACCGCTGACCTCACCAGTGCCGCGTTGAGCAAGGACCTGTTCGGCAAACGTGCCGGGCTCACCAACAGTCAACGTATGAGACGTAGAGTTCTAAGACAGAACAGAGAAGAACTGCAACGTGCTCTGGCGCGATTGTCCGATGAAGAGCTGCCATTCTTTGCCTTCGAGGTACATGCCCCCGAAATCATGGCGGCCGGGGGATTCGATGTCGTAGTCGGAAACCCACCTTGGGTTCGTGCCGAGCGTCTAGCACCAACACGGCGTCGTGCGTTGCGCGAGAGATTCACTTGGTGGCGTTGCGACGGAGATCGCGGATTCGCCCATCTACCTGATCTCTCGGTAGCATTTCTACAACGCTGTCTAGAGTTGGCTGCTCCCGGCGGAGCCGTGGGGTTGTTGCTACCCAGCAAGTTGACTTCAGCCAAGTACGGTGAAACGGCTCGGCGTACCTTGGTTAAGGAAACGTCGATCGCCTATCTACATCGGGTCGCTGACCAGGACGCAGCCAGGTTCAAGGCCACGACCTACCCATTTGCCGTCGTGGTGCGCAAGGAACCACCCGAGGATGGGCATGTAGTGCACCTCGATTTCGGAAAGAGCAGTGCGGTTCCGCAAAGTGCCCTCGATGTCCCCGGATCGTGGACGCTACTTCCATTGAGGGTGCGCGCGGCACTCGATGAGTTCCGCTCTTCAGGTGAGTCGCTGGGAACCCTCGCTCCGCCGGTGTTGGGTCTGAAGACCGGAGCAAACGACGTCTTTGTCGGTCGTTTGCTCGAGTCATATGGTGAGACAGTCGCAGTGGAATTGGGGAGTCGACGGGTGATTCTGGAAGAGTCCCTAGTCCGGCCGGCGCTGAGAGGGCGCGACATCCGCGCGTTCCGTGCCTGCTCGAACCGAATCCTGCTCTGGACGCACGATGATGCCGGCAAGCCACTTAATAGCCTCCCCAGAAAGGCCAGCCGTTACTTCGAGCAACAGTCGACTCTACTTCGCTCACGCAAGGACTACCGTTCGGGCCCTCTCTGGACCGTGTTTCGCGTGGCTGGCGTTGTCTCAGAGCATCGGGTGGTATGGTCGGACATAGCGCGGAGTCCACGGGCCGTCGCACTAGATGAGACTGAGGCCAGGTCGGCGATTCCCTTGAACAGCTGCTATCTGGCACCGGTCACTGATGCCAACGTAGCTCTCGTCACAGCGGCGACGATGAACTCGATTTGGGCCCGCGCCTTGGCAACTGCTTGCGCCGATGAGGCGCGGGGTGGTTATCGTCGCATAAACTCACGGGTTGCGGCACAGATCCCGATTCCGGCGGCCGGCCCCAAGCGAGACAGGTTGGCCGAGTTCAGTCGCCTAATGCACAACCAGACAGATGCCGACAACAACGACGTGGACGAGATGGTCGCGGATGCCCTGGACCTATCGAGTAAGACCCGCACCGCTCTCCGAACGCTGGCCACAAATCACAGCTGAGCAACTCCACCACGTACACGAACCGCCGTGGTGGAAGATGGACTTCGGGCGCATTGCCAGCGCGAAGGACGTCGAGCCGGTATTGCGAGCGGCAGCACTCGGACCGAAAGATGATCTTTGGCACCCTCCAGCGTGGTTGCAGCCACACCAGGTGGATGCAGCTCGGCGAATACGCTGCAGTCTGCAGCGATTCCGCTTCGCATTGCTGGCTGATGCGGTCGGATTGGGCAAGACATACGTAGGGCTTTCAGTCGCGTCTACATATGCTTCTGTTGTGGTCGTAGTGCCGGCTGCACTCAAGTCTCAGTGGAAGCGGGTAGGCAGCAGCGTTGGCATCGAGATCGCGATCCAGACCCACGAGTCACTGAGCCGGGGCACGAGGATCATGCCTCATGACCTCATCGTGGTGGACGAAGCACACCGACTGCGCAATCCCAACACCCGCCGTTATGATGTGCTCGCACGATCCATAGGCCGGTCACACTTGCTGTTACTGACGGCTACACCGGTAGTGAACAAGGTCGATGATCCGGTAAACATGCTGCGGTTAGCACTGCCGGACCACGCTTTCGCGTTCCTCGGTCTCACATCTCTGGAGGGCGCGGTTTCGGAACGTGATTACGCCTCCATCGTGCACGCAACAGCTCCTGTCATAGTCGCGCGCTCTCCAAGTAGCATCACCGGCCTGACCGGTAAGCTGCCAAAGCTGCGAGATGAGTCGGTGATACGTCCACCAACCGCAGCGGCTCGACGGATTGCCAAACTGCTGAACGCGATGGACAAGTTGCAGTTTCCCAGTGTGGTCAGCTCACACGAGTCGGCACTCCTCACGCTCCACTTGCTGTACCGACTCAGTTCTTCCATGGATGCCTTTCATGAGACCATACGACGTCACCTGGCGTACATCGATCGCGCAATCAGTGCCGCTCAACATGGTGAGTGCTTGTCTCGCGTGGCTGCCAGGAGAATCTTCTCGTCAGAATATGACCTACAACTCGAACTCGATGACTTGTCGCTGGTCGCCAAAGAGGTCGATGTTGCCAGGTTGAAGGCCGAGCGGGATCGACTCGACGGATTGGTGAAGATCGTTGCCCGGTCCAACGGCTATGATCCCAAGGCCGCGGCGCTCGCTCGCATCTTGGCACAGCGTTGCGACCGCAAGACAATAGTCTTCACATCGGCGGTCGCTACCGCACATCGTCTCGCACGACTGCTGCGCTGGCACCAATTGGCCGTTGTTGGTGCCGGCAAGGCATGGATTGCGTCAGGCCGACTGCCGGTCGAGGAAGCCTTGTCACTCTTCGCCCCCATGGCTCGCGGTACGTCCGAGCCACCACCGACCGCTGTGGTGCACACCCTCATTGCAACCGACTTCGCCAGTGAAGGTCTCGACCTGCAGGATGCCGACGCGGTTGTGCACTATGATCTACCGTGGACACCACTAAAGTTGGAGCAGAGGATCGGTCGGATCGCACGACTCGGCTCGCGGCACGACACCGCTCAGGTATGGTGGTTCGCTCCCCCAATCGCCATTGAACGTCGGCTACAGTTGGAGTCACGAATCGCTCGAAAAGTGAGATGCCAACTCAATCTCAGCGTAGCCGCAACCTCACGGGTCGGCAAAGCGCAGATCGTGAACCAGTTGCTTGATGAGCGAGAGATACTGGGCCAACTGAGCCACACCGCTCGGTTGGCGTATCCCCTACACGCCGTAGTCCGCAAACCATACGCGGCGGCTATTGCATTGCGCTGGAAACAGCAAGATGTTGCCGTCCCCGAACTGCTGGTGCTGCGCGGAGAATCTGGTGAGTTGGTGAACGACTACACCGAGGTGAATCGAGTGCTCCAGTCATTGAGTTCAGCTGCACCGAGTTCGCAACCACCTCCAGCAATGCTGGTGAACACATTTCTCAAGATTGCACGGCAACGCCTTGCAGCGGCTGACAGAGGACCAGTCAACCAGGCAACTCGGCGACTGGCCCGGCGCTTGGTGAAGCTGGCCTACATAGCGGGCAAGAAACGTGATGTCGAGTTGGTGGGATTGCTCGACGCGGTACTCGAGCGTCTGCGGCAGGGCGTTGCCATTGGTGCCGAACGAAGTCTGGAGGAACTGCTGAGCTGTCGCGCTCCTAGCCGGAGTATTCAGGACTGGCTCGAGGAGCAGCCTTTGGTCGTGGGCGATCGCCTTGGATTCGATCTGGTGGCCGCTATTTGCGGCGACGGTTCTGGAGCAAAAACCGACTAGTCTTCACCGGTCATAATCGCCTTTTCGTCGTAGTAGTCCAGCTTGTGCAGTGGCATCACGACACTCGATAGTACGTTTAGTACATGCCCCCCAATGCGTTTGTAGATGCGCGTTCCCAGGACAACTGCAGTAGTCGTACTAGCATTGTGATCACTGTGAGCCACAGATTCGATCAGATTGTCGCAGCGGTGTGCCAGGCTCTTGCCTTCCTGGATGAGCGCTACCGCTCGATCCATGTCTGACTTCTCAAACACCTCTGCGGTAGCGGCAAATGCCGTTTCCACACCCTTGCGGATTTCTCTCAATTCAGCAACGAACTCGTCGTCCGGAAGTGGGCCCGCATAGAAGTCCACTATCTCGGTCAGGTTCTTGGCGTAGTCACCGAGACGTTCCACATCTTTCACCAAGCTCATCAACAACAAACAATAGGGAAGATCGGCTGCAGTACCGGAAAGTGATAAGTGTGCAATGACCTGCTTACGGATCTTGCGTTCGAGCTTGTTGACCTGAACATCCTGCTTGTAGACCCATGTACGCTCTTCCGGCTTCACTTCTTCGCCAAAGAAGATATCTCCCGCTTTCAGCGTGGTCTCATAGCTGATCTTGAGCATCTGGGCGAAATTCTCACCCATTGCTGCTAGTGGATTGTCGGACCTGAAGATACTGATCAGTTGACGAAGCATTGGTGCCCCCGAAGACTACTTGAACAACCTGTCCAAGACGGCAAACAGCGCCGGTAGTACATAAAACAGTGCAATAACGTATATGAGTGCCCACTTGCGAGACTTAACAGCGATATCCGCAATCCAGCGCGCAGCCCCCAGTGGAATGTTACGAATCCGCGGCCAAGGGTAGATGAGAACAGTGCCACTGACATTGAATCCCAGATGCACCAGTGCAATGGTGAGACCCGCCTGTGCATTTTCGCCTGTAACTGCAAGGGCCGCAAGCAGCGCTGTGATAGTCGTACCGATATTGGCCCCAATCGTGATGGGGAACGCTCGCGCCAACGTGATTACGCCGGCACCTGCTAGCGGCACGAGGAGCGATGTGGTGATCGAACTGGATTGGACCATCACGGTCACGATAGCCCCGACCAACATTGCAAGCAGAGCGCTGCGATCCAGGGCCTTGGAGACAATGGATTCCACTCGTGTCTGCATCGCCGATCGCATCACCTTCACAAGCATCATCAAGGCAAAAAAGATCAGGATACAGCTCATCACAATCAGCGCGATTGCTTGGAGCTGGTGCGACTCGGTTACGAATGATATCGCAGTCTTGATATGTGCTACCATGGCCTTGAGAGCGCCCTTGATTGGACTGTCATAGTCCACACCACCACCCCCGAGTTCGGTGAGAGACACGGAGAGTGCAGTTGCGGTGTGTCGCAGGTAGCCCGTCAAGAGTTCCAATGGAAGCAGAACAGCAACGGCTATGAAGTTGAAGAAATCGTGGCAGGTGGCCACTGCAAAAGCGCGCCGGAACTCCTCCGGTCGTCCCATCTGCGCCAGAGAAACAACGGTGTTGGTGACTGTCGTGCCGATGTTAGCACCCATTATCATCGGCACAGCATTGGCGATGGGAAGGGGATTGTCAGGAGCGGCGACGAACGCGACAATCATCGATGTAGTGACCGACGAACTCTGCACGAGTGTCGTCGCGAGAACACCAACCATCAACGCAATGAACGGGTTTTCAGTAGCCGAGAAGAACGAGTCTAGCACCCCTTGGCCCAGTGACTGAAGTCCATCACCTAGACCATTCACACCAACCAAGAAGACAAATAGAAGCAAGAGGACCGCGGCCAACCTTGCGATCGGGTGGGTTGCAAACGACGCGAGTTTCCCCGGCGGTGGCGAACCACCTATCATCGGCGGGCTCGTTGATGTGCGAAGGTGAGTCAGGCTCGGATGACGACTCCGTCAACCGACACTTACTTGCTGTAATCTCGCCGCAGCAAATCTTATCCTGTAAACCATTGCAAATCAAGCAGATAAAAGACCGGCTTGTCTCGAGGGCATTTCGCCGTATATTTGGTTAAATGCCCGAACAAAACCCGAACAAACAGCCCTGTGTAGCCTCGCCGACGGCTCCGCGAAAAGAGGTCGAGCAGACCAGTCTCTGGACGTCCGCACAGTGTCCCGAATGTGGCGGAAGTGTGCACCCGGCTTCGGGGTGCTTTTTCTGTCCGACGTGTGGATGGGGGAAGTGTGGCTAGGGGGGGAGGAGAGGAATGGCAGGGAGCATCCTCGTTCTTTGACCTCGACGTCAAATCGATCTTGAATCCACCTGAAAGCACCGGTATGGGGTTCTGGTCGCTCAACCCCTATGTGGGATGTGAACTCGGATGCACCTATTGCTATGCCCGGTATGCCCACCGGTATGTGACGGAACGGGCACATGCGTCCGGCCAGCTATCTCCAGTAGAGTTTGCCCGGTTTCAAGCACCAAGTAGTTGGGAGGGCTTCGAGCGACAGATCTTCGTAAAAAGACGGCAAGCTGTACTTGCGGCACTAGAGCGAGATCTTGCACGGCTTCACCTGAGGAATGCCTCCGGTAGCGCTAGCCCAATCGTGATTGGCACTGCCACAGATCCCTACCAGCCCGCCGAGCGGCGTTTTCACATAACGAGGTCCATACTCCGTCGATTGCTCGCCACTCGGGAACTGGCAATCAGTCTCATCACCAAGAGTCCTCGTATTTGTCGTGACCTCGATCTGCTCCGCAAGCTGCAAGCGAGGCACCAATTGGTCGTGTACATCTCTCTCATCAGCATAGACGTAAGCATCATCAAACGATTTGAGGCACGCTCACCTATGCCTCATGCGAGGCTCGGTGCACTACAGAAGCTGACAGACGCCGGTATCACCGCCGGAATCAACGCTGCTCCCGTACTGCCTGGTATCACCGACTCGGCTTTCCAGATCGACTCTCTGATGGCAGCGGCACGTGATGCTGGAGCTGCATTCGTTCACCCTGCGGTACTCCGGTTCTATCCTGCAGTACGAGACGGCTATTTGCCCATCGTCGAGCAACAGTTCCCCAACCTGATCCCGCGATACCGCGCCGCGTACCGAGGAAACTGGGATGCACCACCCAACTACGCGGCCGCAGTTCAACGGCGCTTCCAGCGTGCTGCCCGAAAGTACCGGATGAGCACGGATGACCCACTGCAGGTCAGAGAACAACAGCCGTTGGAACGCGAAGCACAGTTGAGTCTGCTATGAGTAAAACCGCAGGGCAGCTCGGATCGGAGTGGGGAGCGTGGAGCGGGAGGCGGAAAATACACTTTGCAGGTGGTCGCGTGGGAAACGGGAAACGGGAAACGAACGCCCCACGAGGTGTTGGCAGAACGGGACTGAGCAGCGAGTTGGCAGTCTGCATCTGGTACCCTCTCTTTGCACTCTGTTGTGAACTGCAACGGCATCCTGAATGCGTGGCTCGGCCCATCGCTCTCCTCGCTGCCGAGGATGGACGCCGGCTGTGGCAGGCAGCTCCCAGTGCACGCCGCGAAGGTGTGAAGCCCGGCATGACGGTTAGCCAGGCAGTGGGACTTTGTCCTTCTCTCTCACTGTGGGAACCCGACCCGGTTTACTACGACCAGCAGTTCTCAAATCTGCTCTTGGCACTCGGTGATGTGAGTCCGGTAATCGAGCCAGCAGAGTTGGGACGAGTATATGTCGGTGTGGATGGACTGGAGAAGCTGTACGGACCACCGGAGAAGCAAGTAGAGACAATCAGACAGATGATTGCGGTATGGCAGGAAGGGCTAGGAGCACGGGGCGGGGAGCGGAGCGGTGATCGGGAAACGGGAAGCGGAAAACCGCAAGCGTACCTTGCGAAGAGCCACGAGAGAACGGAGCAATCTGCACACCTGCACATCTGTACATCTGCACGCCTCGGCTGGGGTCGCGGGAAGTTCACCGCTTGGGTAGCGGCGACACGGGCCAAGCCTGGTGAGGCTGTGATCATCAGTGACGAGGAACGGGCAGAGTTCACCGCGTCACAACCGGTCGGTGTACTACAAATCGACCAGGACACACACAGACGGTTGTGGCAGCTGGGTATCAAGACGTTGAGCGATCTCGCCCGGTTACCAGAGGTTGCCATCGTGTCCCAGTTCGGAAGAATGGGCCGCCAACTGTGGTCGTTGGCCACCGGCAGAATTGTCGACCCGGTTGTCGGCAGAGAGACACCGGAACCGATCGTAGTCGCAATCGACTTTCCCAATCCAGTGGCCGACCGAACCATGCTCGCACATGCACTCGACCGATTGATCGAGCGTGCACTACACCATCCACAGCGCACCGGCTGGCGCATCCTCAAGGTACAAGCACGTGCGCAACTGGAGAACGGCGCTTCTTGGATGATCGGTGTCACTCTCAAAGATCCATCGGCAAACCGAGACCACATAGCTGCTCCACTCAAGGTCAGAATGGAACAGGCTCCACCTGCCAAAGCGGTTGAGACTCTTGCAGTCGAGTTCACTCTGTTCGCCCGTGGCACCGACGAGTTGCAGCTGTTTGCCCGCGATGCAACCAGTTCAGCACGAGCAGGGCGTCAGCATGCGCTGAGAACGGCAGTGCGTGAGATAAGGACGAGATACAGATACTCAGGCCTGTATCAGGTCGTGGAGGTTCAACCGCGTTCCCGCCTGCTGGAACGTCGCTACGCGTTGATCGACTATGACCCCTAACAAGCTGCAACCGCTGAATCTCCCTCAGCCGGTGGAGGTTGCATTGGGTAATGAAGGACTGCCGCAGGCGGTTAGGAATTGTGCAACCGCCGAGAAGATGGCCGTCGAGGCAGTAATTGAAGTCTGGCGCATCGACGATGAATGGTGGCGACAACCTATATCCCGGCAGTACATCGAGGTTGTGCTACAGGGGGGACGGCACCTGGTGTTGTACGAAGATCTAATTACCGGTGATTGGTTTATGCAAAAGGTGTGATAAGGAGGGGAAGGAGGGGAAGAAGATGGAGATTTCAATCTTCTTCCCCTCCTTGCCCTCCTTCCCCTCCTTATCTCCATGTTTATTGATCTTCATTGCCACTCCGCGTTCTCCTTCCTGGATGGAGCCTCACTGCCAGAACAGTTGGTACTCGAGGCAAGCCACTTGGGCTACCCGGCACTTGCTCTTACAGATCACAATGGACTGTACGGTTCGATGACGTTTGCCCAGTCCGCCAAGCAGGTGGGAATCCAGCCGATTACCGGTTCGGAGATCACGCTGCTGGACGGGTCACATATCACGCTGCTGGCCGAGACGCCACGGGGATACGGCAACCTGTGTCGTCTGATAACAGAGACGCACTTGGACAGAGAGGATCGGCGTGACCCGCGATTGGACTTCGCCTCTCTGGAACGATTACACGATGGAATCATCGTGCTGTCGGGGTGCCGCAGCGGACTGCTATCGAGCATTCTCTTGCGTGAGGGCTACACAGCAGCACGCAAATTCGCCGAGCGTTGTCGCTCCGTCTTTGGACGAGATTACTTTTTCATCGAGCTGCAGCGCAACATGGTACGCGGTGATAGAGCACTGAATCGTGCTCTGTGTGACATCGCCGACTCAACTGGCCTGCCAGTCGTGGCAACTGGCAACGTGCACTACGATTGTCCCGAACGTTACCGGCTACACGATGCTTTGGTCGCAATCCGGCATCGCACCACTCTCGACGCATCGCACGAGGCACGACACCCCAACAGCCAGTTTTACTTGCGGCCACCTGCCGATATGGTAGCAATGTTCGGTGACAGACCCGATGCCGTAGCTAATACGGTCATCATTGCCGAACGGTGCGCCTCGTTCGATCTGACACGAGATCTGGGATACACTTTTCCCGACTTTCGTGGATCGGAGCAATTGACTGCCCCCCGTGCACTGGCAGAGTTGTCGTGGGCAAAACTCGAAGAGCTGTATCCACTGGGCTCACCACATCGTTCCGAAGCTGAAAGCAGGCTCGAGCAGGAACTCAAGCTGATCGAGTATCACGGCCTGTGCGGTTTCTTCATGGTCTACCGCGATCTGCTGGATCTGGCCCGCGAGGTGGCAGCCGATGTGCGTAAGGGATCAAGACGCTTAAAGGGCAATCTGCTTCCGGGGCGCGGCCGCGGCTCATCTGTTGCATCGATCGTGTGTTACTTTCTCGGGCTGTCACACATCGATCCTGTATCCAATCATCTCTTCCTGGAACGATTCCTCAATGAGTCACTCGCATCCATACCCGACATCGACCTCGACTTTCCACGTGAGATCCGTAAGGAGCTGATCCGACGCATTTACCAACGGTACGGTTCCGAGCACGTTGGTCTCGTGTGCTCGTTTCCCACATACCATCTGCGCTCGGCGGTTCGTGAACTCGGTAAGGCCCTGGATTTACCGCAAGCGGAGTTGGAGCAGATCGCTCGTCTCGCAGGGCACCGCTCTGCAAAGGGTTTGCGGGAGGAGCTGCAGAAGCTCCCGGCATTCGCGGACCGAACCGACGCCCCACTGTGGCGTGACCTGTGCGACCTCGCAGAAGAGATTGCCGGACTCCCACGGCATATCTCGCAACACGTGGGTGGAATGATCATCTCCAGTCGCCCACTAGTCGAATTGGTACCGCTCGAACGTGCCGCTATGCCGGATCGGGTTGTATGTCAGTGGGATAAGGATTCCTGCGACGACGCCCGGTTTGTCAAAATCGATTTCTTGGCACTCGGAATGCTGTCGCTGGTGGAGGAGTGTGTCGAGCTGATAGCCCAGCGTGAGGGCGAACCACCCGACCTCAGTCGCATTGACTTCAACGACGAGGCAGTGTACGACCAGATCTGTACCGGCGATACGGTCGGCACATTTCAGATCGAGAGCAGGGCTCAGATCCAGATGGTACGTCGCACACGGCCACGCAACCTGGAGGATCTCTGCGTCGAGGTCGCAATCGTACGTCCGGGCCCCATTGTCGGTGGGGCGGTGAATCCGTTCGTTCGCCGCCGCGAGGCTCAGCGTAGTGCCCGCTTACGCAACCTACCATATGAACCACCTGTCGAGCACCCGTTACTGAGAGAAGCACTCAGCGAAACGCTGGGCGTGATCATCTATCAAGACCAAGTACTCCAGGTATGTCAGGCCCTAGCCGGCTTCACCGCCGGCCAAGCCGAGGCGCTCCGCCGCGCCATGAGCCGCCGCCGTTCACGTGAGCTGATGGAGGGCTTCTGGGAAGATTTCCGTAACGGTGCCGCACGCCGTGGCGTAAACGAGTCCACGGCACAGCGTGTCTTCAATCAGGTCGTAGCTTTCTCCGAGTTTGGTTTCCCCAAGTCACACGCTGCCGCATTTGGGCTGCTTGCCTATCAGTCAACTTGGTTGCGCCACTACTATGCCGTGGAGTACTACACGGCCCTCTACAACAATCAGCCAATGGGTTTCTATTCGCTCGACGCCCTCGGCCGTGACGCCGCCCGACATGATGTCGCAACCAAACTGCCTGACATAAACCGCAGCGATGTCCACTGTATCGTTGAAGACGGAGCGGTACGCGTCGGTTTCGGCTTTCTGCGGGACTGGGGACGCGATGGGGCCGAAGAAACCGTAGTCGAGCGAGAACGCAACGGTCCCTATGTCAGCCTGTCCGACTTCGTGCGGCGGGCACCACCGCGGTTGTCACGTGACGCAATCGAGAACTTGGTATGGGTAGGTGGCTGTGATTGTTTTGGACTCACGCGACGCGAGCTGATTTGGCAGGCTGGCCTTTGGCTTCCCCCCAAGACCGATCAGCCCGATCGCAACCGGGTACGGCGTCAATTGGAGTTGCCACTCAATCATCCATATGAGAATTTGAAGTTTTCTGACGTACCGGCTGATCAACGGCTCTTGTCCGCGTATCAGGTGTTCGGATTCGCTACGAGTGGGCCCCCGTTCACCCTGGTGCCTCCGGCACTCCCCCAAGGCATCGTGCGTAGCGATAGGCTCGAGGACATGGAACATGGTACGGTGATCCAGGTTGCTGGGCTAGTGGTAGCCCGTCAGCGACCCGGTACCGCAAAGGGTTTTAC